>JBGTJM010000316.1:0-7348 GCA_041745115.1 Thermomicrobiales bacterium | reverse complement strand
GGTGCGGTGATCGTGACGGGTGAAGCCCGCCAGGACGCTGCTGCGAGTCCACACCTGACGGCTGTTCGGAGCGGAATCTACGACGTGTACCTTGTTGACGAACCCGTTGGCATCGTGTCGGATGTACCTGGGCTCATGCAGTCGGTGATTGGCAACCAGAACATCTCTGCATCAAGCGAGACAGCCGCAGACACGTTTGTGGTTCGACACAACTGGTTCCCGAGATGGTCAGCCACTGTCGATGGTGAGCCAGCATCTGTGGTCAAGCGATCAGACGGCTATTTTGACGTGGTTCCCATTCAGCCGGGCAGCGAACTCGTCGTCAACTATGGTGCCGACCTCTGGGATTGGGTTGCCCGTTTCGCATTGCTCTCAGGGGTTGTCGTTTGCATTGCGATGATTGCCGTGCCCAGATGGTTCGGAAGACTGATGTGAGCAAAATCCACTTGAGAAGGTGATGGTGCGTCAAACCCATGGGTCGATGGGAACATCGATGATCGTGGGCATCGATCTGGCGGAAGCGGCCAGGACCTCAGCTTCCAGCTGTTCTGGCGAGGCAACGCGGACACCAGGGATGCCGTAGGCTTTGGCCAGATCCACATAATCAGGATTGACTAAATCGACGGCGATGTATCTCCCGTCCCGAGATTCTTTTTGGGCTTCTTTGACGGCAGAGTACGTGGAGTCATTGAATATGACGATCGGCAGAGAGATTCGCTCCTGAACGGCGCAAGCGAGCTCCGCCATGGTGTACTGAAATCCACCGTCGCCAACGACCGCGACCACCATTGCATCTGGACGGGCGATCTTGGCACCAATAGCGGCGGGAAGGGCGAACCCAAGGGTGCCGTAGCCGCTGGGGAACATGAATGTTCGTGGCTCGTAAACCGGATACACGCCGCAGGCGACGTAGGCCATCTGGGTCATGTCTGCAACAAGCACGCCGTCTCGGGGGATAGCCCGACGCAAGGCGTCGACATGGGATCGCCGCTCAGCGTGCCACGATGTTCGTTCGGCAGCGTGTCTGGCCGCGCGAACCACTTCGTTGGCAAATCCGCTACCCGTGGGGTTGAGATTGTTTACGCGATCGAGCAATGTCTCCAGCGCGATTCTGGCGTCGGCAACCAGTGCGAGCGATGGTCGATAATTGAGCTCGATTTCGCGAGGGTCTATGTCGATGCGGATTGTGGGAGATGGAAGTTGAAGCTGGAATCCGTGGGTTGCCTGCGATCCCAGCTTGGAGCCTACAACCATGGCGCAATCGGACGCGACAAGGAGATCATCGACAGGATTTCCCTGCTCCCAGAGGGCCCCCAGGGACAGCGGATGGTCTTCAGGGAATGCCCCCTTGCCCATGATCGATGTGATTACGGGGGCGTTGAGACGCTCAGCGAGTTGTACAAGCGCATTAGATGCACCCGATGAGACCGCACCGCCCCCGCAGTAGAGGATCGGCTGTTCCGCATTGGCCAGGATCTGGGCGGCTCGGTCGATCAATTCCGGATCAGGGCTGATCAACCGGTGCTCAGGTGCAGAACTGAAGCCTGCCACGGGTGCCATTTCGTCTAGCACATCGAGCGGAAACTCGACGTGGACCGGCAAAGGGCGACCGGATCGAAGTTCACTGAACGCTTTGCCCATAGCCGCAGCTACCGAATCGGCGCTCATTGCCCGAGCGTTCCACTTGGTGACGGCGGCCATCACACCGAGCTGGTCTTTCAGATCGTGAAGGCTGCCTCGCATATCATCTAGATGGGCTCGCTCGACATTCGAAGAGAGGACGAGCATGGGTGTGGAGTCGGTGAAGGCCTGGCCAACCGGTGTGGCGATGTTTGTCACACCTGGTCCCGTAATGACGAGTGCGACACCTGGTTTCCCTGACGCTCGGGCATAGCCATCGGCCATGAATCCAGCACCTTGCTCATGCCGCGGCAAGATGTGGCGAATTGACGACGAATGCAATGCATCGTAGAGCGCAAGGGTGTGAACGCCGGGGATCCCAAACACGACATCAACGCCGTTCTGTTCCAGCATGTCGATGACGATTTGAGCACCCGTACGTTCGTGGTGTCCGCTCCGTTCAGGAATCTTGGTCGAGCCGGTGGCAGTCAATTGGCGCTCCTTCTGAGTGGTGAGCAGATGTTCACCAAGTGTCAGGCCTATTCAGAGCCCGGTTGTACCAGACATTACATGGCGTGGCCACTATCCGAGTACGGGCTGTACATTGAAATGGCTATGCTTTCGATAGCATTTGCTGTCTCGCGGCTTCCATGAAGTGGAGTGATGGGTGAGTAATCGAACGACCCGCCAGACAAACCTCTTGTCAGTGCCTGGAGGGACGTTGGAGAACGCAGTGTTCGACCGCCAGGTGATGAATCTGGCGGACCGTGGTTCGGCCAGCGCGTTGATTGGCGATAGATGGGCTGATCTTGCGGCGAAAAATGCCATGACCATGGTGGGATGCGGAGTCCGGGTGCCTGCGACCAACGATTTGCTGCAGGTGGAGCGGGTGGTACGGCTTGATGACGTCCCCAGCGTTGCAATGCGGGCGTCGAAGCAAGGACTTCAGAATCCTGACCTTCTGTTCATAGGCCGCGTCGATGGGGTTCCTGCTGTACAGGCAGTGGATGCAAAGTTCTCTGTGGAAACGGCGCGCTCCAAGCAGGTAAGCGTCGAGATGCTCGAAGGTCTCCTTGGGCTCGGCAGCTTCATGCGGGATATCGCTGGCGGTCTCGATCCTGCGGCGCGCAACGTGCCTGGATTCTTCCTTAGCCCTGACTCGGTGCTCACCCAAATGGTCATGGAACGGGGCCGGGGGATCACGAAACTCACGGTGTCGCGCGAGGAGTTTCACCTTGTCGGAGTTTCCGCTGCCGAGATGTTTGGATCGATTGACGGTTCTCGCTTTATGACGTCACTTTTCGAGATCGATGGTCATCGTGCCGGTCCATTCGATGACTTTCTTTCGGGCATCTACTACTTTCGGCTGGCCAGGGGCGTGGTTGGCATGTGGGTCGATGAGCACAGGCCGCTATTTGGCCCGACGCGGGAGCTCATCGTGGACACCGAAACGATCGGTGCCGAACTGGAGAGTCGAGCCGGGTTAGCAGACTCGGCATGGGGTCTCGTTCTGCAGTGGTCGGTCGATGCTGATGCGACAAATCAGCAACGGGTGATTGTCGACAGAGAGCTGGCGCTGCCACTGGCGGGCAAGGTATTGCGGGAGTGGGCGGCTGTGGATGCGGCAGCGTTGCAGGTCGAGCTGCCGTCCATGAATCAGGTTCGGAGACGGTTGGGAGGATGGTATCGGCGGCGGATCCACGACCGGGTCGGAACGATAGAGCCACCCATCGAAGACTTGCGGCCGGTGCTGAGGCAATTGGCGGCAGCGGCAGTCGTCGTCCAACCTGACCTGCGCAATGCATGCCGTGAAGTCGTTGGCGAGCTTGCGATTGAGCGCTCCGACAATGGCATCGAAGCGCCAACTTCGATCTAGAGATTGCGAACGTCCGGAGAGAAGAGATATAAGGCGGTTACCGCAAGAACCGAAAGGGTTGCGCCAAGTGCGACAGATGCCGGAATCCCGATGGAAGCGCCAAGGATTCCCATTGGCATTGCGCCGAGTGGCATCAGACCCCAGGTCAGCATATAGATGCCGATTACCCTGCCGCGAATGTTGTCATCGATGCGATGCTGAATGAGCACGTTATTGGCGCTCATGAAACTTGCTCCGAGAAATCCTGCGACGAGCAGCAACGCGATCGATAGAGGCAGAAATCGGGATGCCGAGAATACGAGGATAACCAGCCCATACAACACTGCCTGAATTACGAGCTGCTTGCCTGTCTGCGGTCCTGGCCGGGATGCGACGAACAGGGATCCGAAAACAGCACCCATGCCAGATGCCGCCATCAAGAAGCCCATCCCCTGGGGTCCGATGTCGAGAATGTCGCGGGCGAAAACGGAGAGGAATGAAATGTATGGGAAGACGAGTAAGGTAGGAATACAGGCGAAGAGAAGAAGGCCGCGCAGGTCGCCGCGCCCCATGACCGTGCGGAAGCCTTCGGATAGCGCGGCCAGGGAATTGAGTGAAACGGTGGAAAGCCGGCTTGGAAATGAGGCTCGGACAAGAAGCCCGAGAGCAACTGCAACCGCAAGTGCCTGCAGGAGAAATGCCTGACCGGTGCCCACGAATCCGACCACTGCTCCTGCGATTGTCGGACCGACCACTCTCGTCATGTTTTGACCGGCGCCCATAAGCCCGATTGCGTTGGTCAGGCGCTCGCGAGGAACGAGCGATGGCACGATCGACTGCTGAGTTGGATTGAGGATAGCCTGAAGTGAACCGTTGATGAACGCGGCGATCGGCAGTTGCCAGGGCCGGACCACACCGGTCAATACGAGGGTCGCCACTGCAATCGAGACGATGGCTGCGAGCGCCTGGCAGACAATCAGTACTTTCCGCCGGTCAAACCGATCAATGAGCAGGCCACCGGGTACTGAAATGAGAAGAAATGGCAAACCCGCGCAAAAAGCGACCAAGCCGACGAATGACTCTGAGTCGGTCAAATCGAGAGCCAGCCACCCCAGGGCTGTCGCCTGCATCCACTGGCCAAGTGAGGACGCAACTGCAGCAAGCCAGAGGCGACGAAACAGGGGGTACTCGAAGAGGGCAAGGAACATCGATTTTCGAATCGATGTTTTCGATGCCGGTACGTCTTCTGGTTCTCCGGACTGAGGATTCGGCTGCGTGCTTGCGTTCACCGGGCCATGGATTCCTGGAATAGGAAGAACTCGCCAGAACATCGCAAGCTGGCCGTTTTCTGATGGGTTAGCGTAGCACAGAGAGAGGGGTTGATTTGTCCCAAGGAGCTAGCTGCGACCTGAAATCTCATTGCGTGAAAGGAACCTCAGACAATGGTCTCACCGCCGGGTGCGAAAGCTCACGATCGTTATCTGGAGGCGGTGCTTGCCGCCGCCAGCTGGCTCACAGACGTCGCGCAGATTGGCAGCTCATCTGACTCATTCGACAATCCGGCTGCTTATCCTCACAGACGTTTCGTTGGCGGATTCAAAACGGAGTACGACACGTCTACCCGCCGATGGTGGGTCAATGGACCGGTGTTCCACGCCGGGCAGGCGATTCGGGCACTGCTCGTTGCCGCAGAGGTGACGGGCGAACGCCGGTTTCGAGACAGCGCAATTCGAGCGGGTGAGTTCATTGCCGGGGAGTGCATCGAAGATGTAGATGCTCCCCAACAGGGCTTGCTCATGTCGCTCGAGCAGAACGAAGACGAGATAAACATCCAGGTCACTGTGGAGGCGCTCAGTGGGATGCTGGATCTGTACGAAGCAACCGGGGATGAACGGTATTGGTCATTGCTTGAGCGAAATGCAGAGATTCTTATGCGGGATGCGTACTTGCCAGAGCATCGACTGATGCATCATCACTATTCACTCGCTCATCAGCGGTTCATTGGTGACGAATCCAGCGGGCATCCGGGCAGAGCGATGGTCGACGATGCGTTCTTCATGAGGATGTTTCGGATCAGCGGCAACAGTGAGTATCGATCGATCTTTCTCGAGATGGCAGATCGGCTGGTTGAGATCGAGCGCCCGCCTGGAACGTGGATCGACCTTCCACCATGGCCCGCCAGCGAAGGGCGCATCCACAATCGCAAAAACTGGTGGTGGGGTTATCCGTTGCTGGCCGCTTATGACGAAACCGGGGAGTCGCGGTTCCTAGAGTGTGCCGTTCGGGCGGCTGACTGGTGGCGAGCAGGACAGACCATCGACGGAGGAATGTATTACTCGCCTGGTCCAGACCATTCTCACACTGCGTTGGGACTGTGTACGTCGGTGTCCGCTGTCGCGGCGCTGTTCTGGCTCGAACTCTGGAACCGGATCGGTGAGGTGAGGTTTCTCGAAGCAGCTCATCGCTCTCTGGGATATCTGGTCCGGGCTCAGTTCAGCGATGCCGGGACGGACCCCAATGTAGTGGGTGCACTTTTCGAGACTCCGAATCAGCCAGATGGCACGACGTGCCCGGGATTTCTCGTACGGGACCTGCCGGCCATCTTCGCAATACGGGCCTGGGCGATGGCTATGGGCACACCGGCGCTGCTCGATCTGGACTCTGAGTCTGTGGACCACGGAATGAAGTGGTGAGTATCGACGCCAGATACAGCTGGCCGGCACGCCCCCCAATGAGCGGATATACTGGCTTGCAGAACGATTCAGGAGATTGGTGCACCAACAACGAACACTGGAACCGGCCAGTTGAACACGTTTGGGTCCGGAAGGGTTAGCACTTCGTTGGCGCGAAAGGCGTGGCTCGTAGCTAGCGCAGTGCAATTGGACCAGCCGTTGAAGGCGTGGCGATGTAAGTGGAGGAGATCGGAAAAGGATGACTACCGCAACTGCTGTGCCCTCGGTGGCAGTGACCGTTACGGTCAATGGAGTCGATTATTCTCGCAATGTCGAGCCTCGAATGCTCCTGGTGCATTTTCTGCGCGAGACGTTGGGGCTGACGGGCACCCATGTTGGTTGCGATACCAGCTCGTGTGGGGCCTGTGTGGTGCATCTCGATGGTGCCCCGGTGAAGGCCTGCACGGTCCTGGCTGTTCAGGCTGATGGAGCGAGTGTCACGACCATCGAAGGCATGGCTTCGAACGGAGAGCTCCATCCAATTCAGGAGGGGTTCTGGGAAATGCATGGACTCCAATGTGGGTTCTGCACGCCGGGCATGATCATGACCGCCGCGTCGCTGCTGAATCGTAATCCGCATCCATCAGAGGACGAGATTCGGCACGAGCTGGAGGGAAACCTGTGCCGATGCACGGGGTATCAGAACATCGTGAAGTCGATCCAGTACGCAGCGAACAAGACTTCCTAGCAGCTCGCATGCGTTGACGGGCGGCCAGGTGAAGTAACGTCAGGCACGTCCAGTCTCCTGCGAGAATCGTCAGGTCCAAAGGAGGTTACGATGGTCGCAACCGTAGAAGCACCTGAGAAGATGGTTGGCAAATCCCTCAAGCGGCGCGAGGATCCTCGACTTATCAAAGGTGCCGCGAGTTTCCTCGATGATGTCGCCATTCCTGGGATGCTGCATACAGCGTTGGTGCGCTCACCGCACGCACACGCAAGAATTCAGGGTATCGATACCTCAGTCGCCGCTGAGATGCCAGGGGTTGTCGGTGTCTACACTGGCGAAGATTTCATGGATTTGAATCCGCTGCCGGCCGCGTGGCAGGCAGGAGGAGTGGAAACCCACGCTGTGACGCCGCGGGTGCTTGCGGTTGGGGAGGTGCATCAGGTCGGCGATCCTGTGGCGGTGATCGTGGCGGAG
>JBGTJM010000315.1:0-4891 GCA_041745115.1 Thermomicrobiales bacterium | reverse complement strand
GGGACGGGCTCGCGCTGGGGTCTTGCACCGGTCGATACTCTCTGCGCACATTGTCAAAAAGGGGCCGACCCTCATCTTCGCGCATGGATGACCCCCTCGCTTCTTTCAAGCACCACCTTCGACTTAGTCATTTACTCATGTCTCCCAGGAATGCGATTCATTTGTTGGCGTGTGCTCAACGCTTGTGTGCCAGATTGTCACATTTTCTACATTTCGCCGCGGATTCCAGTCCCGCGCAGATAACTGTAAACGATGTTATGGTCAGGCGAACCGCCTGTACGTACAACCCTCGCCGATTGTGAGCACCAGGTGGGCTTCAACAATTGACGTCAGCGGCATTTGCAGTCCCGGTTCCGACCAGTTCAGACGGCTCGCCACCACGTTCCAGAGCCAGTTCGATCAGTCGCTGCACGAGATCTGTAGTCTTCAATCCAGACGCTTCCCACAGCATCGGGTACATGCTGATTGACGTAAAGCCCGGCAGCGTGTTCACCTCATTTAGAAAAAGTGTCATCGACTTTCGTTCCAGCAGGAAATCAACGCGTGCCAGTCCGGCAAGATCGAGAGCCCGGAACGCAGTCAGAGCCATATCCGCTGCCTCCTGGATTACGGTCTCTGGCACGTCGGCAGGTACGATCAGCTGAGAGCGTTCATCGATATACTTGGATTCATAATCGTAGAACTCATTGGCGGACACAACTTCTCCCAGACAGGATGTGATCGGCTGGTCGTTGCCGAGAACCGACATCTCGATTTCTCGGGCATCGATCCCCTGTTCGACCACGATTCGGCGGTCGAGCCGGGCGGCAAGTCTCATCGCGGTATCCAGCTCGCCAGGACTCGAGACTTTCGATACGCCAACGCTCGAACCCATATTCGCTGGCTTGGTAAAACAAGGGAACCCTAGCTCAGTCGCGATCCGCTCCTGCACAATTTCGGGAGATCGAAACCACGCTTCCCGATTGACCAGCATCCATGGGGCTTGTCTCACACCGTGGTGACCAAGCACAGCCTTGGCCATCGCTTTATCCATAGCCACCGCTGACCCTAGGACTCCCGATCCCACATAGGGAACGCCTGCCAGCTCCAGCAATCCCTGAACTGTGCCATCTTCTCCTCTTGGCCCGTGCAGTACCGGAAACACCACGTCGATCGTTTCCGCCAGATCGGCAGGAAGCAAATGAGAGCCGGATACATCGGTAGCAGCACCGTCAGTGATGGTCGGTTCTGCTGTCGGCGCTAATGAGAACAGCGGCGACGACGCTGTCAGCTGAGCCATCGGATCACCACTTGTCATCCACTGGCCGTCTCGTGTAATCCCAATCGGCACGGCATCGAACCGTTCGCTGTCGAGCGCATTCATCACCGTCTGAGCCGACCGCAGTGACACATCATGCTCTTCAGACTGGCCGCCGAACAGCACCGCCACTCGAATCTTCCGTGAACTGCTGCGTGAATTGCTCCTCGACATTCCGAAATCGCTCCCGTCTCCTGTGACTCAAACGCTCAGCGTTCCCCGATTTCCTCTATCTCAGGAACGAGCTCGATGCCGAACTGGTCACGCACCTGCTCCCGAGCATGCCAGATCAGTTCCCTCACATCCTGTGCCGTCGCCGTTCCGTCATTCACGATGAAGTTGCTATGCACTGGTGAGAACCGGACCCCACCGAGTGCGAATCCCTTCAGACCAGCCGCTTCCAGGATTCTGCCAGCAAAATCGCCTGGCGGGTTGGTGAAGGTGGAGCCAGCGCATTTCCCAGTTGGTTGAGTGGCATGGCGGTAACTCGCATGCTCATCAGCAAGTCGCTGCAAAGTCGCTGGATCGGCCTTCGGCAATTCGAGCTCGACCTCGACCACGATATGCTCCCTCGGATGCGGACTGTCCTTGAGCCGCGTGTGGCGATACCGAGACTCGAGCCAGGTACCCGGTTGCTCTTCAATGTCTCCAAATGCATTCAACAGCACAACGCGGGAGAGATGATCTTTCTGTTCGGTTCCATGCGCGCCGGCGTTGTTCACAGTTGCACCGCCGACGGTTCCAGGTAACCCGACGCCCCAATCCATGCCTGCCCAGCCATGCTCCGCACAGTACCGGCCCACCCACGAAAGTGGCGCCTGAGCAGCGACTCGAACCCGAACAAAGTCTCCGTGGTCCACGCTGTTCAGAAATGCCTCGGCGCGTTCCCCCGGAGTCCTTGCCACAATCACCAGACCCCGGACTCCGCGATCCCCAACCAGAAGATTGCTTCCTCCGCCAATGACGGTGACGTCCAAGTCCTCCGCCTGGCCCCACCTTGCTACCGCAAGGAGATCCTCTGGATTGCCGGCTCTTGCCAGATAATCAGCCGGTCCACCGATTCGCCATGTGGTGTAGTTCGACATCGGCGCATCAGTGAGGACACGGATCTGGTCATACCCAGGAACTGCAAATCCAGCCTGGGGCGATCGTCCGGTGATTTGGCGGGGCTCTGTTGAGGTCATACAGCGTTACTTCAATTCGGAGATGGTGAACCGAGTGCTGTCAGAAGCATCGGGCCAAGTGACGTCACATCCCCGGCCCCCATAGTCAAAACGACATCCCCTGTTTTGACAACTTTAAGCAAATGAGCCAGAGCATCGCCGACGTCGCTTGCTCGGATTCCATCGCGACCCGCAATCAACCGAAGGTCGGCCTCGCTCACCCGTCCATCATTCTGCTCACGCGCACCATAGACATTCAGTACCATCCGATGGTCTGCGAGCGCCATCGTCCTGGCAAACGCGTCCCGCAGGCTCGCAGTACGCGAATACGTATGTGGTTGAAAGACGTACCAGATTCGCCGATCGGGGAAGCGACGAGTGGCCGCCTCGATCGTGGCCTCGATTTCTGTGGGGTGATGGGCATAGTCATCGACCACGGTGACGCCTGCAGCAGTTCCCTTGTCTTCGAAGCGACGTCCGATCCCGTCAAACGTCTCGACGGCAGCGATCGCCTCACCTGCACCAATCCCGAGCGTCGACAGCGTCGCAACGACCGACAGAGCATTCAGCGCATTGTGCAGACCTGGTGAACGAAGGTGCATCTCTCGGGAAATGCCATCAATGTCCACGACAATCCAGTGATCGTCGCCGGCCAGAACTCTCCATTCTGCGCCCACTGACGCGCCAAACGTCACCACGCGGGCCTGAAGCGATTCGGGCAATGTATCGAGTAATCGCCGAGATCCCGCATCGTCGGACCGTAGAGTGATGAATCCATCACTCGTTGTCTTCTGTGCGAATTGCAGAAAGGCGGCATCGTATTCATCTTCAGATTTGAAGATATCAGGGTGATCGTACTCAATCGTCGTCACAATCGAGCGCCAGGGGTGCAGTGTCAGAAACGACCAATCGTATTCGTCCGCTTCCACCACAAAATACGGGCCTGCCCCGAAAGCCGCGTTGGCGTCCGTGCTATGCAGCACAGCCCCGATCGCATAGCTGGGTTCCAGGCCCAGTTCGATAAGAGCCGATGCCAGCATCGCGCTCGTCGTCGATTTTCCATGCGTCCCTGCTACCGCGAGGCACTTTCTCGTTGCAGACAGTCCGCCCAGCAGTTCAGCACGCTTCAGAACCGGAGTGCCTGCAGCAAGAGCAATGCCTATCGCTGGATCGGATTCCAGCACCGCGGCGGTGCGAACCACCACGTGAGCCTCTCGAACCTGACGCTCGAGGCTCGGCCCAACTACCACCTCGATTCCCTCAAACTGAAGTTGCTGCATGAGGTCAGAACCGGCCATATCCGACCCCGTCACGCGATATCCTGCCGAATGAAGCAGCCTGGCCAGACCACTCATGCCGATGCCGCCGATACCCACAAAATGAATGGTCGCAGGTGGATTTGGCAACGCGAAATAATCGCTTGTCACGATGATTTTCTTGTGGCAGCGATAGCCCGCACTATGCGACGGAACTGTGCCCCGCGATCGAATTCGTCCTGAAACAGTCCAAACGATGCACATCCAGGCGAGAGAATGACCGTGTCACCTGGCTCAGCCGCAGATACAGCCGCGGCAATGGCCGATTCCATCGAGTGGTGCACACCCATCAACTGAGCTTTCCGGTCGAGCAGCATTCTTCGCAGCTCAGGAGTCGCGGTACCATCGAGCAGGGTTACAGTCTCCGCTCTCTCCGCCAAAACGTCCGCGAGCGGAGACAGATCGCTCTTTTTGTCCGCGCCTCCCGCTATCACATGCGCGCGCACCCCTTCCAGAGCGTGCATCGCGGCGATCACTGCTGCTGGCGCCGTGGCAGACGTGTCATTGATGAAGCGAATGCCATCGATTTCGGCCACGAGCTCTGACCTGTTCTCGACACCCGAAAATGAGGACAACCCTTCCTCCACTGCTCCGATCGTCGCACCGCGGGCAACAGCCGCACCGACCGCTGCGCAGACGTTGCGCCGCAGCGCGTCACCCCGGAACCAGGGCCGAGCTGGAACATCTGCCGAGCCGCTTTGGTCATCGAAATTCCAGATCACCGAATCCCCATGGACCCAGATCCCAACGTCACGTTGAGTGGTGCTTACGCCAACGACCTTCGCGGCTGTTTCGGGCACGGCTTTATACGCCTCCGGATCATCAGCGTTCACGACGAAAATATCTTCAGATCTGAGATTCCTCGCAATGCTGCGCTTCATTTCCGCATAGTCATCGAACGAGTCATACGTGTCGAGATGGTCCTCTGAGATATTGGTGAGAACGGCAACCTGCGGCCCAATCTGGTGCTCTAGTAGCCCTTCGAGCTGCCAGTTGGAGATCTCGAGGACGACCGGAGTCTCAGGAGTAAGTGACGGCAGATGGCTGACGGCCGAAACACCCATGTTTCCAGCTACAACAGAGTCAGATCGCCATGCCTTCAAGATCTCGCCACA
>JBGTJM010000314.1:0-1993 GCA_041745115.1 Thermomicrobiales bacterium | reverse complement strand
GCTCAGGAAGAAATGATCCGGGCAATGAAATCCTGAACATTGGGTTGGGCTGACTGACCGACTGTGGGGACACTTGCGGTTCTGGTCACTATTGGGTGTGGACGATGATTGTCGGAATTCCTGCTGAAGTCAAAGACCGGGAAAATCGAGTTTCAACGACACCTGCTGGTGTTGCCGAGTTCACTGGTCATGGCCACCAGGTACTCGTCGAGCGCGGCGCTGGCGAAGGTAGTGGCTTTCTCGACAGCCAGTACGAGCGAGCCGGGGCCACATTGGTCGATACCCATGGCGAAGTGTTCGCCAAATCAGAGATGATCATCAAAGTGAAAGAACCAGTCTCTGCCGAATATCAGCTGCTGGGCAAAAATCAGCTTCTTTTCACCTACCTTCACCTTGCCGCAAACGAATCATTGACCAGAGCACTCATGAACGCCGGTACACAGGCAGTTGCCTACGAGACAGTGCAGGCCCCGAATGGAACGCTTCCGCTCCTTACACCGATGAGCGAAGTGGCAGGTCGAATGTCTGTTCAGGTCGGTGCGCACTACCTTGAGCGCACCAACAACGGGCTCGGCGTGCTTCTCGGTGGGGTTCCCGGGGTGCCTCCGTCAAGCGTCGTCATTGTCGGTGGCGGGGTCGTTGGGACAAACGCAGCACAAATTGCGCTGGGGATGGGCGCCAGTTTGACCATCGTCGACAAGAGTTCAGATCGACTGAGGCAGCTCGATCAGATGCTGCATGGTCGGCTCACAACTCTGGCATCGAGCAGGCAGGCAATAGCCGAAGCGGTGGAGCACGCCGACCTGGTCATCGGCGCCGTCCTCGTGGCTGGTGCGGTGGCACCGAAACTTGTGTCACGAGAGATGGTCAGGTCGATGAAAACCGGCGCAGTCATTGTAGATGTCGCAATTGACCAGGGTGGTTGCATTGAGACTGCGAAGCCAACGTCGCATAGCGCTCCAACTTACGAGGTCGATGGAGTCATTCACTATTGCGTCACCAATATGCCCGGCGCCGTCCCTCGCACAAGCACGATATCGCTCTCCAACACGACACTGCCATATGCCCTGGAGCTTGCCGATCACGGACTTGCGGGTGCTGTGGAGCGAGACCCTTCTCTTGGATACGGGATTAACGTCCTGAACGGCCAGATTACCCATGAAGCCGTTGCAGAAGCATTTGGTTTGGCATACTCAAGTTGGGATGCTGTCATTTAGTCTTGGACCGGTCGGTTCATCTGGCTGGTCCTGATGGTAGGGAAACACGATGGATCACACCTCCGAGCTCACTCTGGAAGTCGAGCGATTTCTGACTTCTCTGGGCCGAGAACGACAGTTTTCGGAAAACACCATCGCCGCCTACAGAAATGACCTGACCCAATTCGTTGACTATGTTCTTCACCCGCCCGCCGAAGATCAGCTCACTCCATTGAGCAGTTGGTCAGAGCTGACCTCTGACCATCTGAATCGCTACCTGGGGTTCATGAGTCAGCGGCAGTATGCGCCCTCCACGGTCGCGCGCAAAACTGCTGCGTTGAAGTCGTTCTCCCAGCATCTTGCTCACGCTGGGTTCGTTCGGTCTGATCCGGCAAGAGAGCTCACACCGCCGCGGGTAAATCGATTTGTGCCAAAGGCGATTTCGGTGGAAGAGATCGAACGCTTGATGGCGCTCCCTCGTAGTGCAGTCGAATCAGGCACACCGGAGGCGTATCGAGATCTCGCAATGCTGGAAACGCTGTATGCGTCCGGAATGCGGGTCAGTGAGCTGGTCGCCCTGAATGTGTCCGACGTCGATTACGCTGGGCTGCGAATAACCTGTCCGGGCAAGAGCGGCCGCAGGCGCGTCGTTCCGCTCCGGCCCGTTGCGCTCTCGGCACTTTCGGCGTATGTAGAGCGAGGGAGGCCGCAGTTCGTTCACGACGGCGAATCAGCCCTGTTTGTAAATCATCGTGGTGGCCGATTGACGCGCCAAGGGTTCTGGTTGATTCTCAAGT
>JBGTJM010000313.1:0-3286 GCA_041745115.1 Thermomicrobiales bacterium | reverse complement strand
AAGCTGTGCGGAACCATCGGTGGAACAACGCCGATCATGCCTTTGCTCGCACGGGCCGTCTCTGCCCCGACCGAGAACTCAACAGTTCCTTCCAGCACGAGGAGAAGTTCCTCTGGACTGTCGGTGTGCTCGCCAAGTGCCTTGCCTGGCTCGAGCTCGATGTACACGACCGACGACTTTTCGGTGTCCTGCCCGCCTACGAGCGCAAAGTTGGCTCGAAAATCGACGGCACTATCACGCTCAAAATGTCCGTGCAACAGTTCTAGTGTTTTCAGGTTGACGGTGTTCACTTGTTTTCCTTTCCAATCTAACTCGAATGTCCAATGTGGCACTGCAGTCGCCACCGTTTTGGGCCCGGCCGGTATCTCCGGCAACGAAATCCACGATACCGGCCAGGGCAAACCGAGACACCGGCCAGATGGCCGGTTTTCAGGTGGCCGATAGCAGGGTCGGATTTGAGCAGAAGCCGGCTGGGAGGGAAGCAGGTAGTCTCAGCGGCGCAGAATTGGATCCAGGCTCGCAGACGCTACTACCTTTTCGGCCTCTGCAAGCAGGGACTCGGTGGTGAGAGTGCGACCAATCTCGTACGCATGGGCGTACGCCGAATCGCCGAGCGCGGCACGACTTCTCGACGATGCACGTTCATATCCTGGTTCATCAAACGGATGAAGGGAATACCCAACCGATTCCATATAGTGATCAGCTGCTCCCAGGAGCGTCACTGCTCGGGTAAACTCCCCACATCGTGCTGAGACATCGGCCAATCCCACCACAGGCTTGAACCAGAAGTCGTCAAAGTAGGTCTCTACCCAGGTACGCAAGCTACTGGCAAATGTTATGGCTGCGTTGAGTAGGTCGTCCGAAGCGAAGGCAATAATACCCAGGTACCAGTAAGTCGCCGCCAGCCAGGATGGATCTGCTGCACATGCAATAAATAAGTCTGCAACATGTTGCTCTCGGGACCGGGCGAGCTCGAGATCGCCGTTCGAAAAGGCAATGCCGCCCAACAGCATCAGCGACACCCCCTGCATGAATTCGTTCCCGAGCGCTCGCCAGAGCTCCAGCGACTCTTCCAGCAGTGGAACCGCAACGTCAAAGTGCTGCTGAAGCTCTTCGATCCAGCCAAGACAATGCATGGCTGATGCTCGAGCAATCCGGTTTCCCAAGACCTCGGCCACGACAACCGTCTCCCTTGCCAGCGTCGTCGCTTCTTCGAAATACCCGGCGAGCATTGCAGCGTGGGCCGCCCAGTACAACAGGTGGTGCCGCTCTAGTGTTGGCTCGCTTGGAGCAACATCGAGAACGCCTTTCATCACCTCCCAACCCTCAGCTACTGGCTGCTGAAAGTAGTAGTAACCTCCCATGGCACTCGCGAACCGCACGCACGTGTGGGTGGAATGCGGCTGGCAGACGTGGTCTAGCCCTGACAACAGATTGTCATAGTCATTGGAAAGCTGCTGGATCCACCACTCCGGAACCGGATCCCATGGTGAAGGTGCGGCCAGTTCGGCAAATTCGAGGAAATGCGTGGCATGGAAAAGCTTTGCGTTCTCGGTTTCCTGTGACGCAGCAAGCATTTCCAGACCGAATTCGCGGATGGTTTCCAGCATCTGAAACCGTCCTGCGCCATCACTATCTGCAGACCGGTGAATCAATCCGTACTCAACAAGGGAGGAAATCGCCGCAAAGGTCGTTTCAGCATCGAGGCCCAATGACGCTCCCGCGGCCTCGGCAGATTGCAGTGAGAATCCGCCGCTGAAGACTGCGAGCCACCGAAAAAGTTGTCGTTCTTGTTCGGACAGAAGGTCGTAGCTCCAGGCAATCGTGGCTCGCATCGACTGCTGTCGCACCGGCAAATCCCTGCTCCCACCCATCAAGAGCGGAAGCCTCGTCTCCAGCTTGTGGAGCAACAGCTGCACAGACAGTACCCTCAGCCGCGGCGTAGCCAGCTCGATCGCCAGAGGCAACCCATCGAGCCGCCGGCAGATTTCAGCGATAACCTCGGCGTTCTCGTCGGAGATGAAAAATGATGGGTCCAAGGCCGTGGCCCGGCTGGAGAAGAGTTGCAACGCATCGCTGGACCGAATACGATCGAGAGACGCCCCCTTGTCCGGAAGATTCAGCGGCGGCACCGTGACTTCGATCTCCGCCGCCAGTCGCAACCGAATCCGGCTTGTGGAGAGTACGACGACATCAGGTGCAGCGCTGTTCATCTCGGCCACTACCGGTGCTGCATCGAGGAGGTGCTCGAAATTATCTAACAGAAGCAGGATTTGCCGCTTCTCCAGAAACGCCAGGAGTTGATCGAGTGAGAAGGCGCCGGACACTGCCATCCCCAATGCGCGGGATATGGTAATCGGCACCATCTCCGGATCAGCGACGGGAGCAAGGTTCACGAATACGGCGCCATTGGCAAAAGATGCGGTGGTCTCGCTGGCGATTTCGATCGCCAGACGCGTCTTTCCGACACCACCAGTCCCCGTGAGCGTCACGATGCGGGTTGGATCGGCTTCCAGCATTGCCGAGACTGTCCGGACCAGCTTCTCCCGTCCAATCAGGGGAGTTGGTGGAATCGGCAATGCGTTTCGAGTCGACCGGTTCGGCGCAGGTCGATCCGGGCTGTCGATGCCTTCAGCCCCAGGTTGAAGGAGCTCAGGACGGGCCGCGGCGAGAAGATCCTGTCGATCTCGATCCGAGAGAGCAAGGGCTACCGAGAGCAGCCGCACCGTCTCAAGGTGAACCTGTCTGCGCAGTCCGCGCTCGATGTCGCTGATCGTACGGGCGCTAACGCCCGATTTTTCGGCCAGTGCCTCCTGGCTCAAGCCGGCTCCTAGCCTCTGCCGGTGCAGCAACTTCCCCATATGTGAGGGTTGACGTTCGTTCATCTCGTTGATCTTGTCGAAACACGGCTGTGTGATCTTTCCATCGTATCATTTCATCGCCCAAGACGAGCACGTTTCGCAGTTGGTCGGTGCTTCGGTTTCCCGGATACTCGCGTGGAGGAGGCAGAAATGTGGTGGCACGATGTCCTGTGGGGATTCTTCAACGGCCTGACAGCCTGGATCGTTGCGATCGCGCACCTGATCGGGTTTCTCGAAGACTCACCCGTTTACAACGCCGCTCGAGCCGGAGGCTGGTATGACATTCCCTTCCTGCTGGGAGCCGGATCGCCTTTCCTCGGCACCCTGAGGGGCAAGAAACGAGACTGAATCTGCCGCTCACGCTCGCGATTTTCAGCGTAGTGGTAGTTCAAACTCCGCGAAACGCGCCCATCCAGATCGCGCGA
>JBGTJM010000312.1:0-9730 GCA_041745115.1 Thermomicrobiales bacterium | reverse complement strand
TGGGGATTGAGTGAACATCCTGGAACCCTCACAGTCATCAGAAAACAACTCAGACAGAGATTTGCGGATTGCGATAGCCGCCGGCGGAACCGGCGGTCATGTGCTGCCCGCAATTGCCATTGTCGAGGAGATTCGCCGCCGTCAAATTCCGGCTACGTTCTTGTGGATCGGCAGTACCGGTGGTGTTGAACAGCAGTTGGCAGAAGAAAACCGGATTCCGTTTCGAGCAATCAAGGCTGGCAAGTTGCGACGCTACGTCGACCTGAGGACTGTTCCAGATGCTGCCCGCATACCGATTGGCACCGCTCAAGCATGGCACATTCTGCGACGTTTCAAACCTGATGTTGTCTTCAGTACCGGAGGGTTCGTCAGTGTTCCTACCGTTGTGGCAGCAACGCGGCAGTACCCTGTACTGACCCACGAACAGACAGCCACCCTCGGACTGGCTAATCGTATCAATTTGCGGTTCACCGAACATATTGCGCTTTCGTTTCCAGAAACGATCGCTCGCTTGTCTGGATTCGGCAAAGAAGCAACCCTTACCGGAAATCCAGTCAGGGCGTCAATTCTGGAGGGAGATCCGAGTCGCGGCTGGTCCGAGTTCGGGTTCACGCCAGACCTTCCTCTCCTGTTTGTCACCGGAGGTGCGCGTGGCGCGTCTCCGCTGAACACCAGAGTCGAAGCAATCCTCCCCGAACTGCTTGAGATTTGCCAGATCCTGCACCAGACAGGCCCACCCAGCATGAGCGACGACTATGATCGTCTCACTAAACGACGCGAGCATCTGCCCGCCGACTTGCGCAGCCGCTACCAGGTTCGTCAATTTATCGGCAAGGAAATCGGCGATGTTTACGCCGCGTCGGCGCTGGTACTCTGCAGATCTGGTGCAGGGATGGTCACAGAGCTCGCCGCTCTGGGAAAACCGTCGATCCTCGTTCCACTGCCAGGCAGCGGCGGCAACGAGCAGGCGATCAATGCGCGCATTCTGGGCGACATCCACGCTGCTCTGGTCCTGAATCAGGAATCCGCAACTCCCGAAGAGCTCTTGCACCAGATCGCGCTATTGATCACCGATCCGTCAAAGCTCGCCGAAATGAGCGAAAATGCGCGTCGCATTGGCTCGCCAAGGGCCGCAACAACACTTACCGACTTGCTGCTGCGGATCGCCGAAACAGCTCAATCACGTTGAACCGCGGCCGCGACCGCTTCGTACAGAGTTCCGGCCGGAACAACCTGCAGCCCACCGAGTCGTTCGCTCTTTGGCGCACCATGCCGCGGTACGATCGCGCGGGTAAATCCCAATCGGGCTGCTTCGGTCAGCCTCCGATCGAGCTGGGAGACTGACCTGAGCTCCCCTGACAGACCAAGCTCTCCGAGTGCCACGGCATTGGAATCGAACGCCGAGTCGCGAAACGATGAAACGATCGCCAGTGCCGAAGCCAGATCGGAGCCTGGCTCAGTGATCCGCAGGCCACCAACCACATTCGCAAAAATGTCCTGAGTACCCAGCTGCAGTCCAAGTCGTTTCTGCAGCACCGCGACGAGCAACTGCAGTCTTCCTGTGTCAAGTCCGTTCGCGCTTCGCTTAGGCAGTCCATATACCGTTGGTGAAGTCAGCGCCTGCATTTCAACGAGAATTGGCCTGCTTCCCTCGATGGTCACAGTCACAACAGATCCCGGTGCATTCAGCACGCGCTGTTGCAGAAACGTCTGCGATGGATTGGAGACTTCCTGCAGACCATCCTCAGTCATTGCAAAAACTCCCACCTCATCGGTGGATCCGAACCGGTTCTTCACAGCCCTCAGGATGCGGTATTGCTGGAATCTCTCACCTTCCAGGTAGAGCACGCAGTCCACCATGTGCTCCAGTATCCGCGGACCGGCAATAGAACCTTCTTTCGTCACATGGCCGACAATGATCACGGGAATCTGGCGAGGCTTTGCCCATTGCATCAAACGAGCCGTGCACTCCCGCACCTGCCCCACACTTCCGGGCGCGGACTCCAGGTCATCTACCGACGCTGTCTGGATGGAATCGACGATCAGCAGCCGCGGCTGGAGCGCGTCAGCAGCAGAAATAACCTGAGTCAGATTGGACTCTGCGAGTATCTGCACATTTGCGCCAGCGGCATCAACCCGGTCCGCTCGCATCCTCAACTGCTGAATCGACTCTTCTCCGGTCGCGTAAAGCACCGGCGCGGTTTCAGTCGCCACCCTGGCTGCTGCCTGCAGGACTAGTGTCGACTTGCCAATTCCTGGATCACCGCCGATTAGGGCCAGCGAGCCAGGCACCAGGCCACCACCGAGCACCCGATCGAACTCCTCGATGGCAGTGCGAAGTCGGGCTGAATCATCGAGAGAAACCTGGCTCAATCGAGCGGGTTCGCTGAAACTGCCAGAAACGACGGCTTTCTTTCGTGCGGATTTGGGCTCGATGGTTTCAACCATCGATTCCCAAGTGCCACATCCGGGACATCGCCCTAGGTATGCAGGGCTGGTGGCACTGCATTGTTGACAAACGAAGATCGATCCGCTCTTTCTCAAAACGGTTCAGCCTTATTCAGCAGGCAATAGCATGGGGCGGTCGCTGACCACCCCATGTTCCTTTGCAACTGGATTCGAACGCCAATTAAACTGCCGCAAGCTCAGCAATTGGCGATAGCTTCAACAGATCCTCTTCGACTTCGACACGGATCAACGAGTTTGACTGGAATCGGCTGTTCAGCAAACCTTCCGCGAGAGGATCCTCGATCAGATTCTGAATGATTCTCCGCAGAGGACGAGCACCATACGTCTGGTCGTAGCCCCGTTCTGCCAGCAGATCCATCGCTTCCGATGTCACCTCGAGAATAATGTCCTGCTCAGCCAGCTGCGTTCTCACGCGAGCAAGCTCCAGATCGACGATGGAGCGAATCTGTTCCGCAGTCAGCGAGTGGAACACGATCGAAGCATCGATCCGGTTCAGGAACTCTGGTCGGAACACTTGCTTCAGCTGGGCCAGCACCTTCTCCCGCATAAGATCATAGTCTCGGCTCTGCATGGTCGAGGCGTCGGACTTGAAATCGAAGCCCATCCGCATCTCACGCGAAATCTGGTCCGCTCCTACGTTCGAAGTCATGATGATGATGGTGTTTCGAAAATCGACCCGGCGACCTTTCGCATCGGTCAGATGACCGTCTTCCATGATCTGCAACAGCATGTTGAACGCCTCAGGGTGGGCTTTCTCAATCTCGTCCAGCAGAATAACGGAGTACGACTTGCGCCGTACCGATTCCGTCAACTGACCGCCTTCCTCGTAGCCGACATAACCGGGAGGCGCTCCCACGAGTCTGGCGATGGAATGTCGCTCCATGAACTCGGACATGTCAATCTTGATCAGGTGATCTTCTGAGCCAAACATGAATTCCGCGAGCGCCTTGGCCAGCAGCGTCTTTCCGACCCCTGTTGGTCCGAGGAAGATGAACGTGCCAATGGGTCGCTTCGGATCCTTCAGCCCGGCTCGCGCACGTCGCACGGCTTTGGCCATGGCCTCGATAGCCTCTTCCTGACCAATTATCCGCTCATGTAGCGCCTCTTCCATCTTCAACAGGCGCTCTGACTCTTCACCAGCGATGCGATAGACAGGAATCCCGGTCCACATCGACGCCACCTGCGCGATGTCCTCTTCTGTCACATAGACTTCGTCTTCAGCAGAGTTATCCCGCAGCTCTTGCTCTTGATTCTCGATCCGGTCCCGAAGCTTCTTTTCCCGGTCCCTGAGCTCTGCAGCCAGTTCGAATTCCTGGCTGTCCACCGCTGTCTCGAGCTCCCGTTGCAGCGACTGTAAACCCGCCATAGCCTCTTTCAGGCTCGGAGGAGCCGTCGACTTCTGCATCCGGACTCGCGAAGCCGCCTCATCGATGAGATCGATTGCCTTGTCTGGCATGAAACGGTCGGTCACATACCGCGCCGCGAGATTCGAAGCCGCCTTCAGCGCATCGTCGCTGATCTTCAGCCGGTGGTGCTCCTCATACAGAGGCCGAACTCCCGTGAGAATCTCAATCGTCTCATCGATCGACGGCTCATCGACCTGTACTGGCTGAAATCGCCTCTCGAGAGCTGCATCGCGTTCGATATATTTCCGGTACTCGTCGAGGGTTGTCGCCCCAATTGTCTGAAGCTCTCCCCGTGAGAGCGCGGGCTTGAGGATATTCGCCGCATCCACGGCCCCTTCTGCCGCGCCCGCACCGACAAGCGTATGCAACTCATCAATAAAGATGATGCTACCCGTCTCTTTGACTTCTGCGACGATTTTCTTCAGCCGCTCTTCGAACTCGCCGCGATACTTTGTGCCCGCTACAAGTGCACCGATGTCAAGCGACACCAGACGTTTACCCTGCAGCCGCTCAGGCACATCGCCCGAAACAATTCGCTGAGCGAGACCCTCCACAATCGCCGTTTTACCGACACCAGGCTCGCCAATCAACGCCGGGTTGTTCTTCGTGCGCCTTGAAAGGATCTGCATGACCCGATCGATCTCGGTCTGCCTGCCAACCAGCGGACCCAGCTTCTGATTTCGGGCTGCCTCAGTCAGATCGAATCCGAGGGCGTCCATATACGGTGTCTTCGTCTGCGGCTTCGACTGGCTTGAATAAGAACTCTGGTTGACCACCTGCATAACCTGCTGCCGAACCTTCTCGAGATTGACGCCCAGGCTCTCCAGCACGCCAGCCGCGATGCCCTCACCTTCCCTGACCAGACCAAGCAGCAGGTGCTCAGTGCCAATGTAGTTGTGGTTCAGTCGCCGAGCCTCGTCGATAGCCAGTTCGATGACTTTCTTCGCCCGCGGTGTCAGCCCGATCTCGCCAATGACCGCGGCATCGCCACGACCAATGATGAACTCAACGGCAGACCGGACTTTTGGTAGTTGAACGCCCATGTTCTGCAGAACTCTGGCTGCGACGCCTTCGCCCTCCCGAACCAACCCAAGAAGCAAGTGCTCGGTTCCGATGTAGTTATGATTGAACCGCTGTGCTTCATCCTGTGCAAGGGTGAGAACCTTGAGGGCCCGCTCTGTAAACTTGTCGAACTCTTTTGCCATTCCTCGGTTCTCCTGCCGCCCGGCCAAGCATCTCACCCGAGATCTCGGCACTGAGCGTACCCACTCTAAGCATACGAGATGTGTCGAGTGGTGGACGTATCTATCTTCGCCCGGGTTGGCCCCGGATGCAACCTGCCCGTTCAGGCTATTGATTGTCCCGTTCGGTCGGACAGCGGGATCAGCATTCGGTGCCGGTACTTCGGTCAGACGCTCGTTCCACTTCCCGGCCATTCAGAAGCGATGACTGCACCAGGTTGCAACAAAATAACCGGCGTCGTTGACGCCGGTCATTAATGGTCTCAATCTCGTTGCGGGCTGCTATCCAGCAGAGCTTTCTTTCTCATCCGGCTCGGCCGGTGCTTCAACGCTCGCATCTTCGGTGTCGGCCTGCGCCTCAGCTGGCTCCTCATTCGTACTCGCCAACGACTCGCTCTCGACCGCAGGTTCAGCAATTGGACTGTCGCTATCGGTAGCCTCGGCACTCGAATCGGAGGTGGCCGCTACTGTTTCAGTCTCTGTCGCCTCTTCCTCGGCCGCGACAGTCTCGGTTTCCGCCCCTTCGGCAGAGTCGGTTGCACCTTCCGTTAAGTCTGACTCTTCTGCCACAGAGCCTGTGTCTGAGTCATCGTCAGAATCCGAGCTATCGTCATCGCTGCTCGAGCTGTCATCATCTTCGTCCACAGCAGCTTCGATGCCTTCTCGCTCGATTGCAGCAGCAACCTCCGCCGCAATGCGATCTCGCTCAGCGAGAACGTCTTCACCAAGAGCCGCCACAAGCTCTTCATCCGGTGTGTCAAGAGCTCGGCGCAGACTCAGCCCCATTCGACGCCGCTCTGGGTCGATGCGAATGATGCGAAGAATCAGATCCTGTCCCTCGTCCACCACCTGCTTCGGATGAGCAATTCGCTCATCGGTCAGCTCAGAGACGTGAATCAGACCTTCGATGCCGTCTTCGATGCGGGCAAATGCACCAAAGTTCGCAAGCTGGGTGACCGTCCCCCGGACAAGCTGTCCAACATCATAGGCATTTGCCACACGGCTCCAGGGCTCCGCCTGCGTGCGCTTGATAGAGAGCGCAATTTTCTTTTCCTGAGGATTGATTCCAAGGACGTACACATCGGCCTCTTCGCCAATCTTCAGAATCTCGCTTGGGTGGCGCACCCTGCTCCAGGAAAGCTCCGAGAGATGAACGAGGCCATCCGCCCCGCCAATGTCGACAAATGCACCGAAGTCGCAGATCGACGAAACACGACCGCGGCGAACTTCGCCTTCTTTCAGCTCCTTGATGAGCTGATCCTTCATCTCATCCCGCTTCTCCTGCATCGCCTGGCGCTCAGAAAGAATCAGCCGGTTTCGATGGCGGTTGATTTCGATCACCTTCAGCGGCAGAGAAGTGCCAATCAGTTTGGCCATTTCGGCCTGCTTCCCGAGCTCATCGGAGCCCCGGATCCCGGTGACCTGGGAGGCTGGAACGAAGCCACGTACTCCATCCAGATTTACAAGCAGACCACCTTTGTTGTAATTGATAACTTCAGCATCGATAACGTCGTTCTCGTCGTGAATCTCCTGAAGGCGACGCCAGCTCTTTTCCTGCCGGGCCCGGTCAATGCTGACCGTGGGATGGCCTTCCTGGTTCTCAGGCTGGACCACAAAGACGAGTACGGTCTCTCCGATAGCCAGCGCCTGCTTCTCAGCATTGGTAAGGCTGGAGAACTCCTTCGACGGCACAACCCCTTCCGATTTTGAGCCGATATCGACGAGAATTTCGTCGCGATCGACCCGCATAATCACGCCGTCCATCACATCGCCATACTTCAGCATGCGATAGTCGTGCGTGGGGTCGTTCAGGTACTTTTCCATGAGCGATACGGCAGGAGCATCTTCTCCGTCACCGACTCGCGCGCTAACGTCCGAAATTTCCATACACCTTCCTTAAAAGCACGGCATCACGAAAAAAGGCCAAATGTCCGCTGAAAGGCGTACAAAAGCCGCGGACACGGTGGCCCAACGTGCGGAGTATACCCGTAGCGATTGGCGACCGCAACAGTAATCGGCCCGAATTTGCAACTGGTGATTGTCTCGCGCGACTACATGGAGGAGCAATTCGATCGCTTCGAAAGCGTCAGAGCAAGTGCCTCCAGACACGCATCGATATCTTCGAGGTTGACCCAGCCCATATGTCCAATGCGCAGGATCGCATCGGCGAGGTGTCCCTGCCCGCCTGCAATCGTCACACCATGCTCCTGGTACACCGCGTCAACAATCGGCTTCGCCGATCCCCTGGATGGCGGGTAGAACGCCGTCACGGTATTCGATGCATATGCCTGGTCAGCAAACAGCTCAAGGCCCATATTTTCCAGCCCGTCCCGAGTGCGGCTGCCGACATCCTGATGCCGCTGCCACACCTCCTCCAAGGACTCGCTTTCGATCATCCTTGCCGCAGCATCGAGCGCATACAACGTCGAAAGCGGAGGTGTCGTCGGCGTCGATCCATTGAGTGCTGCATCTCGGGCATCGGCCAGGCTCCAGAAATACTTGGAGTTCGTGCAACGTCCCTGCGCCGCCCAGAATCGCTCTCCCACGGCGATTATCACCACACCAGGAGGGCACATCCACGCTTTCTGAGAGCCGGATAGAACGAAGTCCAGCCCCCACTCATCGACTTCGAGCGGCAGCCCCGCGGCCGAGCTGACGGCATCGACAATTACCAGCGCGCCATGGGACCGAACCACACTGGCAAGTTCCTTCAACGGGTTCGTAACCCCGGTGGAAGTCTCATTGTGTGTCAGTAGCACGGCTACCACATCTGGATGCTGTTCGAGGCCATCCCGAAGCATCTCAGGAGTGATTGCCCGGCCCCATGGAACGTCAAGTCGCCGAACGTTCGCTCCGAGCAAAGTCGCCACCCTGGCGAATCGATCCCCGAAATCACCGCAAACACCGATAAGGACAGGCTCACCCTGATTGATCAGGTTGGCGATCGCGATCTCCCAACCAGCCGACCCCGATCCTGGCCAGAGCAGCACGTCCCCGTCAGTTCGATGAATTCGGCGGAGGCGGTCAAGCAAATCCCGGTAGAACGACCGGAACTCGATGCCGCGGTGCGGAATCATCGGCCGCTGCATCGCCGCCAGAACCGGTGGGGGAAGCGGTGTTGGTCCAGGCAGTCGAAACAGGCTTTGCATTGATCCTCTCTCGGTCGACTAAATCAGGCTTCTCGCAGTGATGATTCGATTCGTGTGGAGTCCGTCACGAGTATAGAGCGCAGCCCTCATTGCCAATCGAGTGTCTGCACGGGGAACCCGCTTGAACCGCTTGTCGATATAGGCGCCACGTTCGCCAGATCCCGCGCATTCAGATAGAGCACCAGATGAGGATCAATGCGATCCCCATCGCAAAGCAGAATGCCGATACCGCAATGCGGCGCCCATCGACGCTCTGTTGCAGAGCCCGGATTGAAGTACACCGTGGCACCGTCGGACTCGATCAGCGACTTGTGACTGTGACCGAATATGACCATGTCGGTACCATCTTCAAAGGCAGAGTAGGCAACTCGTTTCGCCGACTGCCCGCCGTGCCCATGCACCACGACAAGCTTAAGATCGCCTACCTGCACGCGAAGTCGGTCCGGCAGCGCCTCATGCAAATCGGGATCATCGGTGTTACCACGGACGGCCAGCACTGGCGCCACGGTTCGAAGGTCATCCAGCACCGACGCGTCGTTGGCGTCGCCAGTGTGGACAATCAAATCAACGTGGCACGATGAGAAGAACTGCAGAATCTCGACCGGCAAGCGACGTTTGCTCTGTCGCCAGATGTGCGTGTCCCCGATGACGCCGATTGAAAGTGGCGCGTCGAACATGTGCAATGGAGAGTTCACCGGCGCTACCGCTCATCGAGAATCGCGAACAACACACCGCTGATCACGGTCGTGAGCACCGCTCCGGCCACAATTCCCCACAGGTTCGCGTCGATGCCGGGTGCTATGAACGATGCAACAGCAAACAGTGCCGAGTTCGTCACAAGCGCGAACAGCCCAAATGTCAGGCAGTTGAGTGGCATCGTGACGATATCGAGAATGGGTTTCAAAAACGCGTTTAGGAGCCCCAGAATCAGACCAAATAGGATCACGCTCGAGACCTCATCATACGTGATGATCCCGCCCTGGAAGAGCTCACCGATGGTGAGCACAGCGACCGATGCTCCGATCAGATAAGCCACAACTCGTGCAACCATCAGATGCGCCGGCCCCTGAACGCTGGTGATACCTTGATCCCAAACCCTTCGAATTGATGCATCGCAGCTTCATGATCGACGAGATCAGGACTCCGTCCACGCATGACCTCTGCGAACGCATCGCGCATCGGAATGAGGAGATCAGCGCTCATGGTGTCTCGATTGTGAGATGGATGGATGGTGCGAACCCGCTCTGACATCGCGGCAAGACTGTCGAGCGTGGACTGGTATGCGCCCAGATCACAATCGTCGAACTGAGCGTACAAATCGCCTGGATAGACAACATCCGTGCTGAACAGAACGCCGTTCGCTTCGTCGATAAATGCCAGCAACCCCGGAGAGTGTCCCGGACAGAAAAGAACCTCGATTTCCCGGTCGCCAAGATCAAAACGCTCGCCACCATGTAGCGTCGAT
>JBGTJM010000311.1:0-4426 GCA_041745115.1 Thermomicrobiales bacterium | reverse complement strand
GTCCGGCAGAGATTATCTCCCAGCGTGCAGGTTTCGGTGGGGTTGGGCTCTGAGGCACTCGGTTCGCTGAATGGAAGAGTACCCGCGGGTCCAACTGAGCGGGATCTCCAGGCGGTAACGTTTGCGCTTGCCCAGGTGCTGTCCGAGGATTTCCCGGTTTTCGCTGCGCAAGGGCTGAGCCTGACCGGCTGGGAAGCGCGCGTGGATCGCGGTATTTCGATGCTGATCCGGCCACCGTCGCGGTTGTTTGCTGAAGCGCACGTACCGGCGAGCACTCTGCGGTCGATGCCGATCAGGCTCGATTTGTCGTTCGGAATGATGGGTGGTGGCTACATTCCCGCGCGGCTGATCCCCCAGGTTGAAGTGCTTCTGGATCGAAATCTGAAGCGATCGTTGCGACGAATGCTTGACGCCGACATGAATGCCGAACATCTGCAGGGAATGATGATGGAGGCGGTGCGATTTGCACGGATCGAGGGTACCGGTCTGTACGAAGCGGTTGGAGTGGTGGATCCCTTCAACTCTGAGACCTGGGGATCTTCAATGGGGGTTCAGACCAGTGTTTGTGATGCAGCCCTTGTTGAACAGATCCGGCAGTCGGCAAAGCCTGAACCAAAACCGGGGCTGATAGAGCGACTGCGAGCTCGATTCTCGGACTGACCGGACTGCATTCACGTCGCGCTTTTCCGAGGCCTTGTTGATTTGCGCCACGGGGCCGAATTTGCCTTGACACCAATCGTGCAACGTTGTTATGCTTTCCGCGTTAGCACTCTCACCTCGGGAGTGCTAATTTGTGAGGCGAGTCATGGTTGGTCAAAACGAAACACCGAACAGCCCAATGCGCGAAGCGGAGGCGCAGCTGACGCAGCGGCAGGAGGGTGTTCTTCGTCTGATTATTCATGAGTACGTGTCGAGCGGGAAAGCGGTTGGTTCGAAGTATTTGACGGAGCAGTACCCAATCGGTGTTTCATCGGCGACGGTTCGCAATGAGATGGCCGAGCTAGAGGCGGCAGGATTTGTGGAACATCTGCATACGTCTGGAGGTCGAGTGCCTACTGACGCTGGATATCGCTATTTTGTGCAGAACCTGATGTCCAATGTCGAGCTGCCGCCCGGTGACCAGATCATGATCAGACACCAGTTCAAACAGGCGGAGTCTCAGCTCGAGGACTGGCCCGAGCTGGCAGCGTCGGTGCTGGCGGGCATTGCCGGGAATGTTTCGGTCGTAACGACGCCCAGAGCGGCAACCTCGCGGGTGCGCCACCTTGAACTCATTTCCTTGCAGCCTCGGCTGGCGTTGCTCATTCTGGTGACTCTGGAAAGTAGTGTCCGGCAGTTGATGATCCACTTGCCAATGGATGCGGAGCAGGACGAGCTGAGCAGGATCGCTGACGATCTGACCAGACGACTGAAGGGCAAAGAGTACGCAGAAATCAGTCGCTCGGGGGAAGGCGTCTCAGCAATCGAGCAGACCGTTGTCGAACATGTCGCCAATGCGCTGGCGGTGGCTGATGCCGCAAGGCAAACGGCGGTGCGGGCATCTGGTCTGGAGAACATTCTGGGGCAGCCAGGGATCGAGGAGCTTGACGTTCAAGCGGTTCTTGAGCTTGCGTACGGCGGCGGCATCTTGAGTGCGCTCGTTCCTCAATTGGCAACAGGCCAGAATGTGCAAGTGTTTATCGGAGACGACCAGTTGCCGGGAGAGCTGAAGCGGCTTGGCGTAATTGTCTCGACATATGGTGTCGAGGATCACGTGACCGGTCTGATTGGCGTCGTGGGGCCGACAAGAATGTCTTATTGGCGGACGATTTCGACGGTTCGATACATGTCCAGATTGATCAGTGATCTTGTCTCGGAACTGTATCCAACCGTCGACTGAAGGGTGACGATGTGAATCGGGATAGCGACATGACAGCAGACCGCGTTGGAAGGGAGATGCCCGTGGAATCTGAATCGGCAATTGGACAGGAGAATGGGGCTGATCCTCCGGCGCCAGATGATCCTGCGGTTATTGCCGAGGAGCGGGATCGCTATCTCGATCAACTCCAGCGGAGCATGGCAGAGTTTGCGAATTTCCGGAAGAGAGTCGATCAGGAGCGCATTCAGGCGCGAAAGATCGCGACTCGTGATTTGATGGCAGGGGTTGTTCCGATTGCCGACGATTTTCGCCGAGCGATGGAGTCCATTCCTGAAAATGACCGAGAGCAGCCGTGGGTGAGAGGTGTTGAGTTAATCGAGCGAAATCTCACGAGCGTGCTCGAGCGTGAAGGAGTCAGGCCAGTCGAAGCGCTTGGTCAACCGTTTGATCCGTCGATGCATGAGGCGGTTTCGGTGGAGCCAGGCTCGTCCGGATCCACCGTCGTGGAGGTGTTCCAAACGGGATACTGGCATGGGGATCAGCTCCTGCGTCCGGCGATGGTGAAAGTTGGTGATCTCGTTGCAGAAGAAGGCAACGGTTAGGCAAGCGACGACATGATGTTCGGATTTTGGACAGTACAGATGCAACTTGAAGGGAGAACAAATCGATGGGCAGAATGATTGGAATTGACCTGGGAACGACCAACTCGGTTATCGCCACAATCGAAGGTGGCGAACCGGTGGTGATTCCCAACGCAGAGGGTGAGCGACTGACGCCGTCGGTGGTGGCGGTGACGAGTACCGGAGAGCGGCTCGTCGGCCGGTTTGCCAGGCGGCAAGCGGTCACGAATCCGGAAAACACGGTTTCCTCGATCAAACGGTTTATGGGTCGGAAGTTCAAAGATCCGATCGTGCAGGACGATATCAAGATCGTTCCATATGAGATCCGGGAGGCCTCGAACGGAGGTGTCGAGGTCAAAATGGGCGACAAGTGGTATAGCCCACCTGAAGTTTCGGCCATGATCCTGCAGAAGCTGAAAGCAGACGCAGAAGCGTATCTTGGCGAGCCTGTTGATCGGGCAGTGGTAACCGTGCCGGCCTATTTCGACGACTCGCAACGCCAGGCAACGAAGGACGCTGGACGTATCGCCGGGCTCAACGTCGAGCGGATTATCAACGAGCCGACCGCTTCTGCGCTGGCCTACGGTCTCGAGAAGAAGGGTGACGAGAAGCTTGCGGTCTACGACCTCGGCGGCGGAACCTATGACATCTCGATCCTCGATTTGTCAGAAGGTGTGTTCCAGGTGCTGTCAACCAACGGTGACACTCACCTGGGTGGTGACGACTTCGACCAGAAGCTGATCGATTTTCTCGCTGACGAGTTCAAGCGTAAGGAAGGCATCGATCTGCGCAACGACCGAATGGCCTTGCAGCGATTGAAGGAAGCCGCTGAAAAGGCGAAGATCGAGCTCTCCAGCACTCAGCAGACAGAGGTCAACTTGCCGTTTGTCACTGCTGATGCAAGTGGACCAAAGCACCTTCAGGAAACACTGACCCGCTCGAAGCTCGAACAGCTCACGGGAACCCTGATCGACCGAACGGTACCGCCGATGGATGCAGCGTTGAAAGACGCCGAGATCTCCAAGTCAGCGATCGACGAGGCGATTCTGGTGGGTGGACAGACCCGCATGCCCGCGGTGCAGAAGAAGGTCCATGACTACTTTGGAAAGGAGCCACACAAGGGCATCAATCCTGACGAGGTCGTGGCGATTGGAGCCGCAATTCAGGGTGGCGTGCTGGGCGGAGAGGTCAAAGACATTCTGCTCCTGGACGTCACCCCGTTGACGTTGTCGATCGAGACCCTGGGCAGCGTCGCGACGCCGCTCATCGAGCGAAACACGACGATTCCAACCCGCAAGAGCCAGGTTTTCACGACAGCTGCCGATAACCAGCCTCAAGTTGAAATCAACGTGCTGCAGGGTGAGCGGCCGATGGCCAATGACAACAAGAGTCTGGGCAAGTTCACTCTGGATGGCATCTTGCCTGCGCCACGCGGGTTGCCAAAGGTTGAAGTGACCTTTGACATCGATGCGAACGGGATTTTGAATGTCACGGCCCGGGATCAGGCGACGAGCAAGGAGCAGAAGATCACGATCACTGGTTCCTCCGGGTTGTCGGAGGACGAAGTTCAGCGGATGGTGAAGGACGCCGAAGCGCATGCCGACGAAGACCGGGCGAAACGCGAAGCAATTCAGCTGCGCAACGACGCCGAAGCCATGACGTATCAGGCGGACAGCGTGATCACGGAATATGGCGACAAGATTCCCGAGGAGATCAGGACTGATCTCGAGGAGAAAGTCGCTGCAGTTCGCGAGATCCTGAAGAATGAGGGTGACATTGCGGATGAGCTGAAACCCGCTCATGAAGCGATGGTAGAAGCCCTCAGCAAGGTTGGGACATCCGTCTATGAATCTGCCGCGAATGCTGCGGACTCCAACGGGGCCTACGAGGGTGACATCCCCGAGCCTGAAGGCGAAGCTGACGACGCAACCGTTGAAGGTGAGTTCAG
>JBGTJM010000310.1:0-3506 GCA_041745115.1 Thermomicrobiales bacterium | reverse complement strand
CAAATCCCATTGGCCAAACGGCCCGGGAGGATTTCTAGTCGGTCACCTTGTCCTTGACGTCCTGAAGCTTGTCCTTTACTCCGCCGATTGCCTGCTTCGCCTTGCCGCTCAGCTCATCGGCCGCACCTTCCTGACGAGTTTTCTCGTCGCCGGTCGCATCGCCCCAGGCCTGCTTGCCCTTCCCTTTGACTTCGTCCGTCTTGCCTTCAACCTTGTCCTTCGTCCCATCTGTCCGATCAGTCATAGTTTCTATCTCCCTTTGCCATCTAGCATCCAAAATCCGTTCCGCCATTGCGGAGTCAGCTGGTTCCATGCAGAATCTGTGCCAATTGACATCTGGTCAATGAGTTGACAATGTCGTGGAGTCGTGGCATGCAAGTTGCGTAGACACCGGCTGGCAGCCCCGTTGGCTGTGTCAGTCAGGCTGCCTGAAGAAGAGAACGTGTGGGGACAGGTCCGTTAGAGGTGTCTCCCTGTATACGCGAGAGAAGCATGAAATTCTCCAGCAAACACGCCGCGATGTGGATCTTGGCTTATGTCTTATTGGTCCTTTCGCCGCTGCTACTCGCAATAGTCGGTCCGCTGCCTCCAGCCCGCTCCATCTGGGTCGAGCTTTCTGTGGGTGTCGGATTCGTGGGACTAGCCATGATGGGGATGCAGGTGGTGCTCTCCGGCCGTCTCCGAAGCGTTGCGAAACCCCTGGGGCTCGACACCATGCTCCAGTTTCACCGGCAAGCTGGCATCGTCGCTTTCGCCTTCATCCTCGCGCACCCGCTGATCCTGCTCGCCACGAATTCCGCCTACCTCGATTTCCTCGATCCCAGAGTGAATTTCCTCCGCGCTCTTGCCCTGACCGCGGTCATTGGCGCTCTGGTGTTGCTGATCGTTTCGACGTTGTGGCGAGAGCAGATTGGTCTCCGATATGAGTGGTGGAGGTCTATTCATGCTCTCCTGGCGCTGTTTGTGATATTTGTTGGGCTGGTGCACACGCTGCAGGTGCAGTACTACGTTTCAGGCAATGTCAGACGACTCGCCTGGTTCCTGGCTATCGGAGCGCCGTTAGCTCTCATGATCAATACGAGAGTGATCCGGCCGTTGCAGCTACGCCGGTTTCCCTACAGCGTGATAGAAGTTCGCGAAGAGCTGGGAAACGCGTGGACTATCGGCCTTGCACCAGTTGGTCACGCGGGGATGCGGTTCACGCCTGGACAGTTCGCCTGGATTACGCTTGGACCATCCCCGTTTTCGCTGAAACAGCATCCATTCTCGTTCTCCTCCAGCGCGAACGTCAGTGACTCCATCGAGTTCACGATCAAAGAGCTCGGCGATTTCACCAACGACATAGGCAAAACAGAGATTGGAACGACGGCATTTCTCGAAGGTCCGTTTGGCGCGTTCACTCCTCCGAACGACCAGGACATCGGCGTCGTGGCAATCGTCGCGGGCGTAGGCATCACGCCGATCATGAGCATGCTTCGCACCTTTCGGGACCGGAAACGGAGCCGGGAGGTCCTGCTGGTTTATGGCAACAGTGACTGGGACACGATTCTCTTTCGCAACGAGATAGCGCAGCTTGAGAGCGAGCTCAACCTTAAGGTGGTCCATGTGCTCTCCAGCCCAAGTGACGACTGGGACCAGGAAGCCGGGTACATCACCGATGAGCTGCTCGATCGCTATCTCGACCAGATCGACCAGGATCGCTGGCAATACTTCGTCTGTGGTCCCGAAGGACTCATGGACGAAGTGGAGTCACATTTGCGCAGTCGCGGGGTACCGCTGAAAGACATCTTCTCCGAGCGGTTCCAGATTGTATAGAGGACCATCATGCTTCACATCTACGTTCGCTGGCTGATGATCGCAATTGGGATAGGACTGGTTCTGGCGGTCGTCGTGTTCGCCCTGTGGAGAACTGGCTGAACCGCAATGTCGCTCGACTGAACGAGTGCAGCCTTCAGCGGTAGCGCTGCCTGATCCGAAACTGTCCAGGCATGCCGGATTCAACGTGGACAACCAGATAGCGTTCGTCGTTCGCCTTGAGCTCTACAGCTCGACCTTCACGACCAGCTTGCTCACTTTCGACGGCGACCCTGCCGCTCTGCGCGGCGCATGCATATCCGAGGGAAACAGAATCGCGAGCTGACCCGCCTTCAGCCGAACTTCAGTGATCCGTTCTGCCGAGGCCGTTCCGAGCCAGTAGTCATGCTCTTTATTGAATGGATCAGTCTCAGTGACATCATCGATCGATGCCCAGCCGATGATCTCCTCGCCCGATGACACGTATTGGATATCAAGATATCGCCGGTGGCCCTCAAGCTTTTCGATCTCTCCGGACAGCGTTTCATAGGCCTGCACTTCGACATACACCCGATCGTCGTCGACGGTCACACGTCCGACCGGCGCTGAACCCTCTACCCACGATTCCAGAAAGTGAAGAGCCTTCTCCAGATTCGGTGTCATTGCTACCTGAGCACGAGCCTCTGACAGATGAGTAACGATCACAGACGTTGTTTCCTTTCTAAATGGCGTAAAGTCACAAAATGCGTTTTACGCAATGCTGACCGTGCTGCCACCCTCTGCGCATGATTGATCGATCGCGAACACCGCCCGATGCGTATTCACGCCATCACGGACGTTGACGTGACTTTCCTTGCCATCGCGAATGCAATCGATGAAGTGATCGATCTCGCCCTGAAACGGATGATGGCTGACAGCGCCGCTATCCGGCAGAATCGTGGGAAACGTGGCCCAGCCCAGCACGCCAGGAATCTTCCGACTGTAGAACCGGTTATCTCGCAGGCCGCCCTCCGTGCCGAGCACATCGACATTGAACTGATATGGCATCCACTGCTCCACGCAGGCCGACACTTTCCCGACCTTGCCATTGGCGAACTTGACCAGAGCAGCCTGATTTGGTGGAAATGGCAGATCCGGCACGTCCGTGAACGAAAGGGCAGTCACCTCGACAATATCGCTGTCCATCAGGAAGCGGGCCAGATCGACCGCGTGGCAGCCGCCCAGCAGCATCGCACTCGCGTCGAGTTTGGTCCGGAGATGGTCTTCTGAACCCGGATAGCCCGATTGCTCCGGGTTGTGCCAGTAGTCAGTCTGCACGTAGAGAACGTTTCCAAGCATGCCCTGCTCGATCAGGGCTCTTGCAGCCTGAGTCGCTGGGTTGAACCGCAAAACGAACCCGCACACCGACCGCACACCCGCTTTCTCGACGGCGTCTGCCATTCCTTCTAGCTCGCCCTGCTTGACCGCAATCGGCTTCTCTACCAGGACATGTTTGCCGGCATTCGCGGACGCTATCACATCATCAGCGTGCCGGCTGTGTGGGGTCGTGATCGACAACGCATCGACGCGGCTATCGGCCAGCAGGTCGTCGATGCTGTCGTAGAGACCGATCGACGCCGGATCGATGCCAACTTCCCTGGCTTTCCGTTCGGCCCCTTCCTTCGTCCGGCTCCCTATCGCCACGACCTCGACGTGCGGATTGTGCAGATAGG
>JBGTJM010000309.1:0-2579 GCA_041745115.1 Thermomicrobiales bacterium | reverse complement strand
CGCGACGATGATCGGGACATAGGAGTTCGGCAGTACGTGCTTTGCGAGAAGTTGCGGTGATTTTGCTCCGGATGAAATGGCCGCTTCGATATAGAGCTCGGTCATGACCGACAAGACCTGGCCACGCACAAGACGAGCGACTCCCATCCAGCTGAAGAATCCCAGGATTAGCACGACGTTTTTGGCGCTGGACCCGAACATCGCCACCAATACGATGAGCAGGACGAAGAGCGGGAACGCCATGAAGACATCAGTCACTCGCATGATGAGCGCGTCGACGAAGCCCCCTCTGAATCCAGCTATGAGTCCCAGTACGGTCCCAAGGCCCGAACTGATTGCCACTGCAGCGAGGGCAACTGCAATCGACACTCGTCCACCGACGAACACGCGGGTAAGCGTGTCCCGGCCGAGCCTGTCGGTCCCCAGTGGGTGGGCCAGGCTAGGTGGTTTCCCTGAATCTGGAAGGCTCATGGCGTAGGGATCGTATGGTGAGATGTATGGCGTTAGCAATGCTGCGAGTCCCATGAAGACCAGAAAGACAAGGCTGGCGAGGGCAACTCTGTGGCGGGAGAGTCGCTTCCAGAAGCTGGTGCGAGGCCGTAGTCTGGAGGCCGTGTCGAGACCAGCGGATTGCATCGACGGCGTTTGGGCCAATGCGCACAACCGATTCTGATCCTGGGGTCGACGATGCTATACGCGACATCAGCGATGAAACTGCTGATAACAACGACGATGGTCACTGCAAGCGCCAGGGCCATGACCAGCGGATAGTCTTTCTGATTGGCGGCGTTGAGGGTGAGCAACCCCAGGCCCGGCCATTGAAACACCGTTTCGATGACAATCGCGCCACTGATCAGGTAGGGGAGCCGAAACGCGATCACGGTGATGATGGGAATCAGCGCGTTTTTGAGGCCATGGCGCATGATGACCGAGCGTTCGCGCAGGCCCTTTGCCCGCGCTGTCCGCATGTAGTCGCTGCGCATTACCTCGATCAGGCTCGCTCTGGTGTATCTGGTGAGCGCCGCCGCAAGCTCGAGGCCGAGGACAGATGCGGGAAGTATCACATGGTGAAGACGATCGAGAACGGGGTTTTCTGCGCCGGCGGTTGATGCGCCGAACACTGGAAACCAGTTCAACCTGACTGCAAAGATGTAGATCATCAGAAGTCCGAGAAAGAATCCCGGAATGGATAACCAGAAAAATGAAAAGAATGTAGCCACATAATCGATGATCGAGTATTGCCTGATAGCCGATATGATCCCGGTGGTGATCCCCACAATGATCGAGAACACCATTGCCATGCCGACAAGCTGCAATGTGAGTGGCAGGCGAGTCATGATGATGTCGGTAACTGGCCGACGTGACGTCAGCGAGAAACCCAGATCGCCTGTGACCGCTCGCTGAAGCCACTGTGCATAGCGCAGCGGCGCCGGATCGTTCAGGCCGAGCCGTTCTCGCATGGCTTCTTTGGCCTCCGGGGTGGAAAAGGACTCCGGGGGCATCATGGAATCGACGGCGTCGCCTGGCGCGAGTTCGACAAACAGAAAGACCAGCATGCTGATGCCGAGAAGAATCGTCAGGGCGTGAATTAGTCGATGAACGAGATAAGCGGTCATGATCTGTCAGTCACAATAAACCTGGTGGCAGGCAGCAACGCCTGGGTCCAGACGAACCAGCCGACTGGACCCAGGGGATGAAGATTCGGCGTTCAACGATGGACGTGATCCCACCGATGAACGCCAGAGATCGTGTTACTCAGAAACCGACCACTCGTTGGCCCGGTTCATCCAGTAGATGTGGCCAGGACCCCAGACCGAGTTCTGCAGTCGGCCCGAGTTGAGCGCGATCAGATTCTGCCGGTCGTAGAGCCAGACCGACGGTGCCTCTTCGTTGAGAATCCGGATTGCGTTCTGATAGTGGGTTGCCTGCTCATCGCGATCGTAGGTCGCCAGCGCAGCGTCCATCTCAGCGTTGAACTCCTCGTTGACCCACCCGTATGTGACTTCACCCGGGGGACCCCAAACCGCAGTCAGGTTGGCAGGTGATGGCTGAGCGCCGAACGATCCGTAGGTCATGTCCCAGGTCTCATCGGCGATTTCCTGAGCGCGGACACCGCTGCCATCGTCGAACTTGATTTCGGTGTTGATGCCAACTGCCGCAAGGTACTGCTGCATTGCTTCCATGACCGAGGCAGTCACAGAATCGCTGTAGTAGTACCAGAATCCCAGCGTTCGCTCGCCCGTCCATCCGGCTTCCTCCAGAAGCGACATTGCCATATCCGGATCGTAGTCGTACGGATTGGCGTCATCCGGCTGAGCCCATTCAACGTATGGAATCTCGGTGTACACCGGTGCGGCATAGCCCTGGAAGAGCGTTTCAGAAATGGTGTTCTTGTCGATTGCGTAGGCGATGGCCTGTCGCACTCGCTTGTCGGCCAGTTCTGGCTGTCGGGCGTTGAAGAAGATCACTCCAACCCCAGCCGGGAATCCGACGACCTCGGCCCCTTCGATGCTTTCGACCAGCTCGATGTCGTTCACCGACATCGGAGCCGCCATGTTCGAACCCTGCTGCAGCGCTGC
>JBGTJM010000308.1:0-7273 GCA_041745115.1 Thermomicrobiales bacterium | reverse complement strand
CTCTAAAGAGGGCAAATCCCCGCATGACAGATCCGTTGTTAAGTGCTGGCGTGCAACCACCGATTCAACTTGAGGATGTTTCCGGATTCCGAGGCGCCGGGTTCCAGACATCTCCGCTTCTTTCAGAACCACCAACCATTTCCCTTCTTCAGGATGAATCAACCCTGCATCCTTTCGCGTTGGCCATAGCCGCGGCATGGTCTTGCTACGGAGCCAAGCCAGCGAAGGTCGAAAACGTCGTCAAGCTCGTCTATGGTCAGGCCGATCCGCACGCGGATCCATTGAAGGCCGCCGATCGGGCAAAACGGCGAGACCGTGCATTGCGGCTCTATGCGGATTTGTTTGCCGCCGGCCATCACACCACGTTCCAGCACGCAAATTTTGTGTTCGTCCTGAACAACGTATCCCGTATGGCAGTGTGGTCGTTCTTTCATGCCCACCCGCACTACAACTCGGAGCAGGTTTCTCAGCGGTACAGGGAAGTAACCGGGAACTCGGCGGTCACGCCGAAGTTACCGCCAGCAATGAGAGAGACCTATGAGCGGGCAATCACCCGAAGCATCGAAGGATACCGGAGACTGACGTCGATCCTCGCAGAGGACTTCGCGCGAGACTACGCGTCGGTATTCCCGGCGCGGGCGAAAGCGCGGTCCGACAGTGCAGTTCAACGATTCAACGATGCCGTGCAGAAGCGGGCGCAAGAGGTAGCGCGCTACGTGCTGCCCCTCGCGACTCCCACGCACCTCTATCACACCGTCAACGCGTTGACGCTCCTTCGCTATTACGTTCTCGCGAATCAGCCAGATGCGCCCTCAGAGGTTCGCTATATTGTCAATCAGATGGTTGACGAAGTCCTCAGGGTGGACCCCTACTTCCTCGGATCTCCCGAGTATCCCCTGGATTTGCGGGTCGTGGGGGCTGCAGATTCACTGGAAGCACAGGCGCTGGTGACCTGGCGAAGCATGCAAGCAAGCGACCCCGAACAATCTGAGGGAGCATGCAAGGCATTCGACGAGACTCTGGGAGGTCGCCAGAGCAGGCTCGTCCATCACAGTCCTGAAGCCGTCCCAACAATGGCTGCTGCAGTGCGCGCCGTTCTCGGACTTACTCCCGATCAAATGAACGATGCCGATGCGATCGGCCAGGTGATGGATGGCCGAAACAATCCCTATTTGGGTCATCCGCTCTACCTGGCGATGAACTCGAAGCTCATGCAGACCATGAACCACGTTCCGTTTACGTTCCAGAAGTGCATCAGCGGAGCGGAAGATGCCCAGAATCAGCGGCACCGTGGCACGTTGTCATCCAGTCCGGTGCTGCTTGCCCACTTGCGGCGTGAGCCAGATGTGATCTTGCCATGGGCGATCGCCAGAAACCCTGCAGCGACTGCCGAGTACAACGCAACCATCGCTGCACTCTGGACGGCAAAGAATGCATTGCTCGACGCCGGTGTTAGCCCGGAGTCGGCGCTGTATCTGCTGCCGAACAGTCACCGGGTTCGGTTCTACGAATCGGGAACGCTCCTGAACTACTTCTGGAAATGGGTAAAGCGGCTCTGTTACGACGCCCAACGAGAGATATTCGAAACCGCCCGGGAAGAAGTCGAACAGGTTCGAGTCGCGCTTCCGGAGATTGGACATTATGTCGACGGACCTCCCTGCGTCATCAGATCCCGGGCAGGGACGAGTCCCGTTTGTCCTGAGGGCGAGCGATTCTGCGGAATTCCGGTCTGGCGTGAGTACAGCTTCGAAACGCTCGAATCCCGCCGTGTGATGTAACAATCACTGGCTCAGCGCCTGATTCAGATCTGCAACGATGTCGGATTCATCTTCGAGGCCGACAGAGAGTCGAATCAGATTGGGCTGGACTCCGGCATCGATTGCTCCCTGTTCGCCGAGCGTGCCCTCCCACATCGCCGCAGCATGTACGGCAAGGGATTCAAATCCTCCGAGACTCACGGCTTCCTTGATGAGGTTCAGCCTGCTCATCACTGATTGAGCTCGATCGTATCCACCGTCAACCGCGAAGCTCATCACACCGCCGAAGCCGGACATCTGCGCAGATGCCAGCACATGTTGAGCATGGCTGGGCAGGCCGGGATAGTGAACACCTTCAACGCTCTCATGACCGGATAGAAATTGAGCCACAGCCAGGGCCGATTCGTTGTGCTGGCGCACTCGAAGCGGCAACGTTCGCAATCCCCGCAAGAGCAACCAGGCGTCGAAGGGACTCGCGGTAGCCCCAAGCACGATTGAGGTATTCCAGATACGCTCGATCATTTCGCTGGAGCCGGCAACCACACCCGCTACCAGGTCGTGATGCCCTCCCAGATACTTCGTACCTGCATGCATCGACAGGTCAACGCCCAGCGAAACTGGACGCTGGTTCATCGGCGAGGCGAGTGTGTTGTCAGCCAATGAGACGATTCCGTGCGATCTGGCAAGCTCGGCGATCGAGCGGAGGTCGGTTACCTGGAGCGTTGGGTTTGCAGGCGACTCGACCAGAATGAGTTGCGTTTCTGGTGTCAGCGCCGCTTCGAAGTCCGCTGTACTGGTCTGATCGACCAATGTGGCAGTCACACCAAATGTTGGTAAGAGCTCGAGGAGCAGTTTCGTCGTCCCCATGTAGTGATTTCGCTGCGCCACAATATGCCCGCCCTGAGAGACGAGACTCAGCACAGCGGTAGAAATTGCGCCCATTCCGGACGCAAACATCAACGCGGATTCCGCCCCTTCGAGGTCTGCCACAATTCGCTCGACGCGCGAAACGGTCGGGTTGCCATAACGCGTGTAGTACTCGGAGTGACGTGCCGTGGTTGCCATCTCCGCAAAGTGGGCCGCTCCGTCAGCCTCAAACGTCGACGTCAGATGAAGTGGGGGCCCAATGTCTCTGCACTCTTCGATGCCGTCGTCACCGTGGATCACTCGAGTGAGGTCGTGATCGGTCCAGGCGTCGTTGATTTCACTCACGTTCCTTCATCTCCTTCGGGCATCCCTGCGCAGTCGCCCACTTCGAGTGGGGACTGATCAATATGAGCGATGGTAGCAAGTGGTGACCAATCGGTGACCTCCACTGGTGGAATAACGACAGCCATCTCCACTACACTGAAATTGTCGCAACTTTGATCGGGGATATGCATCGTTGATGCCAGCAGCACCCATCCTCGGCGAAGTTCCCAACGCGGTAACACTTTCCCCTCCTTCAGCGTCTTCACATTCAAAGGGGGAACCTACCGCTGATCGAGCCTCATACCGCGGCGTCGCCATGGTCTGGAATGCGCACATGAAAGAGCTCCTTCTACCCATACCGCTCAGCAACGACAACGTCGTAGCAATCACCAGGGCTGCTGGTGGTGGTCGGAAGTGCTTGGTGGCCTCGATTACGCTGATCTGCCTGCTCATTGCTGGACATTCCAGCTCAATCGCGCAGACTCAGTCCGAAGCATGGACATCCGTGGCCAGTGACGAGTTCATCATACTCATGCAGCCCAACGATCGGCTTTCTGCAGAGACCTTCTCTGACGCGTATGGGGAGTTCATAGCAGCAGCTATGGACGAGCTGAGGCTGCTTTTCGATACCATAGTCATCCGGACCCCCATAACGATCATGGTATTCAGCAACGTTCAGCAGTACGAATCTGCTGCGGCGGTAGCGTCACCGAACGAGTTCGAAGGGATTTTGGCGATTGCCGCACCCGAGCACTCCACCATCCTGATACCACTTTCCAGGTTTATCTCTCTGACGCCCTTCGAAGCGGAGAACCAGTTACGGCATGCGCTGGCACATGTGGTGCTTGGCGAAGCAACTGACTTCATGATTCCTCGTGGTTTTGACGAAGGATTCGCCAGGTATTTTGAGAGACCAAATCAGCCTGCGCTGGCCAAACTCGCATCAATCGTCCAGACAGCGCACAGAGATGGCAAGTTGGCTTCATGGTCAAACATGAATCGCAACAACCCACTCGATGATGACGCCTTGATCGAGGCACAGGCATATGCCGCCGTGGGGTACTTGCTGAAGCACTATGGGCTTCCGGCGTTTCGCGTCTTCCTCGATGAGCTAAAGACAGCCGAGACCTGGCGAGATGCCATGAGAGTGGCGTATTCGCCAGGAACATCCGATACGATCGAGCGGCAATGGCGCGATGAAATCCCACTTTGGATCCAGGGGGACTGGAAGTGGAATCTCGTGGCCGGGTTCGATTTGGGCCCCGCGAGTGACCTGTTGGCAAGAGGGAACTTTGAAGGGGCAGCGGGCGCGTTGCTCGTGTCAGAGCAGCTCCTGGCCGACGTAGACGATACTGTCCGGCGGGAACAGGTCGCCAGGCTCAAAGACGAAGCGCGTATTGGTGGACTGGCAGAGGCCAAGATGGCCGAAGCCCAGCAAGCATTGGAGATCTTTGCCTACGATCGAGCAGCGGCTGCTGTTGATCAAGCGGAGGAGCAGTACAGCCACTTGCCGTTGGCGTTGCGACCCACGGAACTGATCGCTGAGTACCGGTTTCTGGCATCAGTGGGACTGAAAGGGACCGAAGATCTCGAGCTGGCCAGAATTCGAGCCGGATCGTGGGGAGACTACCCTGAAGCGAGAGCCTCTGCACTTTCAGCCGGTACTGGATTCGCGCTGCTCGGTGACAGCGTGAATCATCAGGACTCTCAGCTCCTGATCGAACAGATGGACAACACTCAGCTTCGGTTGGTACTCCTGCTCGGGGCGCTCGCTCTACTCACGGTTGCCTGGCTCGTTCTCTGGCTCTGGTATCGCGAACCAGACCGGTTGCGCTGGAACGAATAAGGGGGAGCAGTGGTAACACGAACCTTATCGCCACGCTTGCCCAGGGGAACTGGTCGCCCAAGAGCCACCACCTGGCGTCCTCGCGAGATCGTTGATGGCGCGATGCGGGCTGGCAAGAACCTGAACACTAGTCGGACCATATGGAGGATTGCCTTTTTGCCCTATTGGGTGTGGTCAGACAATCCTCGTCCAGAGCTACCGATTCTCCAGACGTCATTGCCAAAGGGAGGTCCGGCTGGAGATCATGTCGCCTCTTCCATCAATGGTATTTCACGTCGCATCTGGATTCAACGAGCTCTCAATACGCTTGCCAGGGGCGCCTGGCTGGGTGTTCTTGTGGCCGTGTTGTGGCAGGCCCTTGAACTCATAGGTGGTCCGAAACTGAACGCATCGATGCTTCCGATTATTGCTGTTGCGCTCTTTGTGCCTGCTATCTTGCTCGCGCTCCTTTCGCGCCCGACACGCCACCAAACGGCGCTGATGCTCGATCGCTCATTCAGATTGCAACAACGCATAGAGACAGCCCTGTCCAATATTGGGAAATCAATACCTCAGCCCGGTGAGAGACCAACGGTCGAGTATTTGCAGGTTGCGGACGCTGCGAATGCGCTATCGGTGGTGAAGCACGACTCGGCGTTTCGCATCAGACCACCAATCAGGGAAATGGTCCTGGCGATCATCTGTGGCCTGGCGTTTGCATCGTTGTTCTTTCTGAGGGGAGGAGGAGGAGATATTCCTCCCCTGGACACTCGCTTCGTTCCAGAGTTCGTGCCGGCGGCTCAACGATTTGTCAGCGAGCCAATGGTTCCCGAAGCGCCGTTGCCTTCGAGCGTGGACTTTACGTCGATCGCCGAAGTTCAACAACTGGTTGAGTCATCGAACAGCGCTCGGCAAGATCTGCAGACGCTCGCGGGCGCACTTGCCGATCATGCATTCACGCGCTCAGTTGCTTCCTCGATCAACCAGGATGACTATCTCAATGCTGCGCAGCAACTCAGAGACCTCTCCTCGAGTGCGAGCGGACTGTCATCGGCGGAGCGGTCCAGCCTGGCCGCAGATCTCGAATCTGCAGCATCTCAGATGACCGGCAACAATCCTCAGCTCACCGAGGCCGCGCGATCGGCAGCAGTGGGTTTGCGAGAGGGTGGCATTCCTGCCGAACAGGGAATGGAGAACCTGGGTGATTCGGTCGAGCAAACTGCGCAGTCGATTGCGTCTCAATCCACGCTCGATGAGGCGATGCAGCAGGCCCAACAGGCCGAATCAGCGAACGCACAGTCGTCTCAGGATGCCGGCCAGAGTTCAGGCGGCCAAGCACAATCGCTCTTCGCCGACCAATCGCTGTCGTCTCAATCGGCGGGCGCAGAGTCGGGTATGGATCAGTCGACGTCTGACTCCGCAGGTTCTGCCGCAGATGCTCAATCAGGCCTCTCAGAAGAGAGTGGCAGCCAACCCGGGCCGGGGGACGGCGGCCAGCCTGAAGGCTCCAATATCGGTGATTCCGGGGCTTTTGCGGGAGCGCAAGCTCCCTCTGAGGACGTGACCGGCGGCGGTGGCGATGCTTCTTATGAGGAGCCGGAAATGGATGTGATTCCTGGCGGGGCGCAGGGTCAAGGTGACCAGGCCGAATCAGGAGATGGAGCGGGAAGGGGTGGCAGTTCTGAGCAATCTGGTTCGGGCGGAGAAATGTCCCAGTCCGGTAGTTCCGAAACGCTGCCTGATCCGTCTGAAGCAGATCCAGAGAATGTTGCTCCTGCCGACGGCGAAGGCGCTGGCCCCGACGAAGATCCTCGCCAGGGGGTGACGCTGCAACGGTCTCCAGATGGCGAATCGCTGCAAGTCCCGGGAACGTCTGGTCGGTCGAGCCTCGGCTCCGGTGCTGGCGTCTCAGTTTCCACCGGTGATGGTGTTCAGGGCGACGTTGGCGTTGCGGGGCCAGATCGAAACCATGTCCCTGACGCCTACCGGCCGATCGTCGAGTCATATTTCTCCGAAGCTGATTGAGCGTGGTGTCGCATGCCACTTGTGGCAGTTGGGTAAGTACTTTGTCGAGGGATGTATGACGATCTCCCGATCAATCAGGAATCTGATCAGCGGCGGTCGATTGGCTCCGAGTCCGGTTGAGCCGTTCGGAGGATTGTCCGATCAGGGCGAGCCAATATTCGATGAAGCTCTGCTGGCGAGGTTGCGCAGAATTGTTCTGCTCTCGCGCCGAGCAGTCTCCCACGGGATTGCTGGAGAGCACAAATCCCGTCGCCGCGGTTCTTCTCCCGAGTTTTCAGACTTTAAGAGCTATTCCCAAGGCGACGACTATCGCAGAATCGACTGGAACATCTACAGCCGCCTTGACGGACTGTTCATCCGGTTGAGCGAGGTCACAACAGAACTGACGGTGCACATTCTCCTCGACTCCAGCGCGTCGATGGACTGGAGCAGTGGTCCTGACGTTCCTACGAAATTTACCTATGCCAGGCGACTG
>JBGTJM010000307.1:0-9432 GCA_041745115.1 Thermomicrobiales bacterium | reverse complement strand
CACGTAGCAGATCATCAGATTCACTCAGAATGGTGTAGTGTCTCCGACGACGCGGCGGCGGTTATCTCGCGAGCCAAAGCCGAAGGCGGTCGGGTCATTGCATTGGGGACGACCTCTGCGCGGACGCTCGAGTCGCTTGGTCAATATTGGAAACGCGGTGGACGAGGCGGTCTGACAGGAAACACCTCGCTTTTCATCACGCCGGGTTACGAATGGACGGTCGTCGATGGACTCATCACAAATTTCCATTTGCCGCGCTCTTCGCTGCTGATGATGGTGAGCGCATTGATCGGCAGAGATCGTCTACTGGAGGCGTATCAGGTGGCGATTCAGGCACGGTATCGATTCTATTCATTCGGCGATGCGATGCTCATTCTTTAGACTTGAGTCATTTGCACCGACGGCGAAAGGGAGTTTTCTGATCTTGGAGAAATCACGGGAAGATGCTTGGATACTGCTCTGCGAATACATCAAGAACGAGAGTCTCCGTCGACATTGCCTCTCGGTTGAGACGGCCGTTGCAGCCTACGCGGAGCATTTTGGTGAGGATGTCGAACAATGGCGAATTGTCGGGTTGCTACATGACTTCGACTATGAAGTCCACCCAACACTCGATCAGCATCCCCAGGAAGGGGCATCGATTCTGAGGGAGCACGGCTATTCAGAGGACGTCATCGAAGCCATACTCAGTCACGCCGATCACCTCGATCTCCCTCGGGACACACCATTGAAGAAGAGCCTCTATGCTGTGGACGAGCTGACCGGATTCATCGCCGCTGTGGCATTTGTTCGACCCAGCAAAGCTGTCGCCGACGTAACGCCGGCTGCAGTCCGAAAGAAAATGAAAGACAAAGCGTTCGCCCGAGCAGTAGACCGGCAGGCAATGGTAGAGGGTGCGGAATTACTCGAAATCGACTTCGATGAGCACGTTCAGTTTGTGATCGACGCAATGACCCGGAACGCCAGCCAGCTCGGACTGGCCGGAATCGAAGCCGATGCGTCGTAGCATTGTCTTGCTGACGGTCCTGATTCCGCTGATCCTTTCAGCATGCGGATCTGATGGCTCAGATAGCCCCGAGTCGAACGATTCGGTGCCGGAGACCAGTTTGGAAAATGTTGACGCTGATTTAGCGTTTGGTTGTTGGTCGGAAGACGACCGCATAACAGAAGGGACAGACGATATGCCGAATCACCAGCAATGGAGCAGCGCTCCAGAAATGCAGATCGATCCTGCAAAGACGTACGTCGCCACAATGACGACCTCTCAAGGCGTCTTCACGATCGATCTGCTACCGGGCGAAGCTCCCAACACGGTCAACAATTTCGTTTGCCTGGCGCGAGGCGGGTATTTCGACAACACGCCTTTTCATCGGATCCTCGCGGGATTCGTCATTCAGGGAGGGGATCCGACGGGAACAGGCAGCGGCGGCCCGGGCTACCGGTTCGATGACGAGCCGATCAGCCTGGACTACCTGAAAGGGACAGTGGCAATGGCCAACGCTGGCGCTAACACCAATGGCAGTCAGTTCTTTGTAGTTCTCGATGATCTACGAGGCAGTCTGCCAAAGAACTACACGATTTTTGGCCAGGTCGCCGATGGTATCGAGGTGGTTGAGCAACTCGGCCAGTCGCCAACAACAACCAACGCACGAGGCGAGAAATCAGTACCCGTGGAGCCGGTGACGCTTACGAGCGTAACAATCGAGGAAAGCGCCTAGAGGATCTCGATTAGCAGAGATAGCCCAAACGCCCCGGGGCACAACCCCGGGGCGCTTTTCCGCGGTCATCAACTCGTGGTTTGTCAAAACGCCGCTTTGCCGAGCCGAGCGCAGATCATCTCGTATTGGTGAAGAAGCTCGATCCAGAATCGCTCCCACGTCGCCACATCCTGCCCGGCCTCCAGAGCCTCCTCAATCCGGAAGTACCCTTCGGTCAGACGAACTTCAAGCGACGCGGCTTGCTGCTCGAGCGTCTCGACACTAACCGGGCCCGCCTGAAGCGTTTGATTGTTGTCGATACCTTCCGTCATCCTCGCATCTCCGCAATGATCAAACGCACGTTATGTCACGAAGCTATGGCAGGAGTGTCCCATGCCTTAAGAAGTGCAATCAGTCGAGCAGCTTCCCGCCGATCCAGATCTTGGAGAAACGGGTGACCAAATTCCCTGATCAGAAGTCCCGTGAGTTCTGGCGGATGGATGCCTTTCGACTCAGCAATTGCCAGAACGAACTTTCTCTGGCGCGCCGTAATCGGCTGACTGATGCTGGTCACAGCCACGTGATATCGCTCTTCGCCATGCACGCTGGTGTCAAGCTTCGGCAGCTTGGGAACGTCGATGGCTTGTTCACTCTTTCCGAAATCACTCGTCTTTTCGACGGATCCCGAGTAGTTCGGGAACAAGCTCAACGCTTGAGCCAGGGCCCGGTCTTCAGCCAGTTCGACACCACTCTCGATGGAACCGCTCGCCGCCATTCCAACAGCAGTTACCTGCCCTCTCTCGGGATCCGACAGCGTCACTTTGACCTCAACGCTCTGTGCATTCGCTGAAACGAGCTCGGAGTCGATTCTGGCGTTCGGCATCAGCCGCCACATACGCTGGATGTTCCGCGCAACAACGGCAGAAGACAGGCCGGAATCGAAATCCAGGCCTGCAATCTTCAGTTGAATTGGCTGGGCAATTGTCATCTCAATCACTCACTGGCATGAACCACCAACGAACGTATGTTCTATGTTTATGCTAATAAGCTCAGCACGTTTTGTCAACCTGTCCGTTCGTCCAAAAAATGCGCTTGTCGCGGGATTCATTCCGACTTCACATGGTGTTTACACTTGGCGACCTCTGATGCGCGAACGTGGCAGCGCTGCCATCGCGACTGGATGACCATGCTATAATCTGCGAGGCTAATTGGTGTACGGACACATGAGACGAGGGTCACAGTGAAGGTTGTGTGCCTGCAGGAAAATCTGCAACATGGGCTGTCGCAAGTTGGACGGGCGGTCGCCACACGCACTTCGTTGCCCTCTTTGAGCAACGTGCTGATCTCCACCGAGGACGGTCAGCTTAAAGTCGCTGCTTCGGACTACAACATTGCAATCACAACATGGATAGGAGCGTCGACCGAAGAAGTTGGGAAGGTCGCCGTTGACGCCCGTTTGTTGTCTGATTTTGTCATGACGCTTCCAAACGACCAGGTGACCCTCTCCAGTGAACGCGGCAAATTCCGGCTCGATGTGCAGGCTGGCCGCGATCACGCCGAGATCAACGGCATAGACCCGGACGAGTTTCCCGTCATCCCCACTGTCGGAGCTGAGGCGAAGACGACGTCGATCGATTCTGCCGTACTTCGTGAAATGATCAATCAGGTCGAGTTCGCTGCTGCTTCTGACGAGAGCCGCCCAGTACTTGCCGGCGTCCTGCTACGTTTTGATGGCGATCGACTGACAATGGCCGCCGCTGACGGATTTCGGCTTGCCGTTCGGGAGGGCCGGCTCAATGAGCTGGCATCTGAATCACTCGACGTCATTGTTCCTGCCAAAGCACTGCGAGAACTTGGCAGGTTGCTGGCTGACGCAACTGAGCCCGCCACCCTGTACGTGACGCCAAATCAGGGGCAGCTCATCGCGAAGTTCGGCACCGTCGAGTTCCTGTCCCGTTTGATCGAAGGGGCATTTCCTGATTTTCGTCAAATTGTGCCTCGCGATTTTTCGACCCAGGTCGAACTTGGCCGCGATGCCCTCATGACAGCCGTGAAGCGATCGAGCTACTTTGCGCGTGACAATAATGACGCGATTCGCCTTTCGATCAAACCGGCTGAAGATGAACTGATGCCAGGGCTTATCGAAGTCTCGGCCAACGCCGCCGAGCGTGGCAATAGCCAGAGCTTCGTCGACGCAGCAATTCAGGGCCCGGAGATGCAGGTCGCCTTCAATGCCCGCTACCTCAATGATGTCCTGAATGTCATTCGCAGTGGTCAGGCGACGCTCGGACTGAATGGAACGAATCAGGCCGGGGTTATTCGGCAGACCGGCGATGACGACTACACCCATGTCATCATGCCCATGGTCATCGGGGCGACCTGATCCTGCTACTCGAAGCCAACTGACCGGGCATTGCATTGTATCTTTCGCACCTCCGCCTGTCGGAGTTTCGTTCCATTCACAATCTAGACATCGTATTGCCAGAGTCAGGATTCGGAGTAATCGGCCGAAACGCCTCCGGGAAGTCATCGCTATTGGAAGCAATTGCGATGGTGTCGACCACCAAATCTCCACGGGCCTCGCTGGAGCGAGAGCTCATCAGCTGGCAAAGCGGGGAGTCATTGGGCGTTCAGCCCTTTTCCCGAATCGAAGCGGAGTTCGTCCGGCAGGATGGACCACAATCCATTGAAATCGGCCTTGAGGCGACTGGGCCACAGTCGAACCGGGTCCGAAAGCTGATTACCTACAATCGCAGCAAGGTTCGCGCCGGACGCGTAGTTGGAGCGTTCAAGTGCGTTCTTTTCGAGCCCCGTGACATCGATCTGGTGAGCGGGTCACCAGGCTTGCGGCGTCGGTTTCTCGACATACTGCTCTCTCAGCTCGATCCAACGTACCTTCAAGCCCTCTCCCGGTACAGCCGGATCGTTGAGCAGCGAAACAGCCTCATCAAATCGCTGATTCGTGACGGGCTCTCGTCGAGGGATCAGGCTACACGGGAACAACTTGACTTCTGGGACAACGAGCTCGTTGCGTTTGGTTCACGCATTCTGTTGCGGCGGATCAGGGCAGTTGCCAGCATCGAAGTGTTTGCCAAAAACCGAATCGAGCAATTCACCGGAGGTGCCAACCTGACGCTGTCGTACAGTGCTTCAGGCGACGCGTTTACAACTGAAAAACTGGGTTATCAATGGTCAGAAGATGCCATGCTGCCGGACATCGCCTTCGCCATGTCAGGTCAGCTTTCGAATGCCAGACAGGATGAGTTCCGCCGAGGTGTGACGTTAGTGGGCCCGCATCGGGATGACCTCAGCGTCGCGGTCGACGACATCGACATTGGCACCTTTGGGTCTCGCGGTCAGCAGCGGCTTGCGGCTGTCGCCCTGAAGCTCGCCGAGTCCGACTTGATCCTGTCAGAATCGGGCGAGCTTCCCGCCATACTGCTCGACGATGTGTTTTCCGAGCTCGATGCGACACATCGAACATTGATGAGTCGCGCAATAGGCGAGCTTGGTGCACAAGTCGTCGTCACCGCAACAGCCGAGGACGCACTTCTGGCGAAGGAACTCGCCCTGCCATCTCTCGCAGTTCTCGAACAGGGCGAGTTCAGTTGGGTCCGCTAGAGCGTAATAACGTGGTCGGGGGGATTTCCCGAAAGAGCACCGTACAGGTCAGGGAAACAACCTACATGAACTCCTTCGACTGTGCCTTTTGACACACATCCACTCGGAACAGTGCCGAACTCACCTTCGGCCAGACCCCGCTCCAGCGCGCACTGATCGCACATCATCAGCAGAATCCCCTGCTCCTTGGCGACGGCCGACAAACGCTCTCCCATCGGGTCGCCTTCGCGCAGGATGTAGGTGTTGTCATCAAAAAACATCATGCCCACGACTTCGACACCATGAGTGCCGTTCTCCAGCTGAGGCAAAATCATCTTGCCGAGCTTGTAGCTCGCGGTATGCCCAGACGTCGAAAATACATATGCGACTTTCATACGTTACACGTTCTCCCATGAAATCCGATCAGGTTTCGCCTGAAACCAGGCTCGATCAGAGCCTGCCCGTATTATCTCACCCGATTCTTGCACCGCGCGCAAACTGACCGGACGAGTATCATTCGTACTGGCGTTGCCATCTGGTCTCAAATCGCCAATCCCACTGAAGCGATGCATGTACTTCTGATTTCAACCTACGAGCTAGGGCGTCAGCCATTCGGCATCGCCTCCCCCACAGCCTGGCTCAAGCGGGCCGGTGCGACCGTCGAGTGTCTGGATTTGTCCATCCAGCGTCTCGACGGAGAAGCCGTCGAACGAGCAGACATCGTCTGCTTCTACGTTCCCATGCATACCGCATCCCGCATGGCCATTCGGCTCACACCACGAGTCAGGGAGCTCAATCCCGACGCTCATCTTTGTTTTTACGGTCTTTATGCATCCGTGAACGAGAAGTTATTCCGTTCGCTGGGCGCCGATACCGTCATCGGAGGAGAGTTCGAATCAGGATTGGTGTCGATGCTGCGACGCATCGAGCAGAAGCAGGAGTCCGTGCAATCGGAGCCGGTTGTCAACCTGGATCGTCTCTCCTTCATTGCCCCAGATCGCTCCGGCTTGCCAAGTCTCGATCAATATGCATCGATCACCCTGACGGACGAAACGACGAGGGTCGCTGGATACACTGAAGCGACCCGTGGCTGCAAGCATCTCTGTCGTCACTGTCCGGTTGTGCCCGTATATGGCGGCAACTTCAGAGTGATCCCACGACCGGTCGTGGTATCCGACATCGAGCAACAGGTCGCGGCGGGTGCTCAACACATCACGTTTGGTGATCCTGACTTTCTGAACGGTCCAGGGCATGCACTCAAGATCGTCGACGAGCTTCACGCGCGATGGCCAGATCTCACCTACGACGCAACGATCAAGATCGAACATCTGTTGAAGAACGCAGAATCGCTACCCCGATTGCGAGAAACGGGGTGCGTCCTGGTCACCAGCGCCGTAGAGGCGATCGACCAGCACATCCTGGAGATCTTCGACAAGCACCATACGCGCGAAGATTTCGAACGGGCCGTAGCGCTTTGCCGTGAGGCTGGACTCGCGCTGAATCCAACATTTGTCACGTTCACGCCGTGGACATCCCTGGAAATCTATCAGGAGCTCCTCGAGGTCCTTGCAACGCTCGATCTTGTGGAGAACGTGTCGCCGATCCAGTACGCGATTCGCCTGCTGATTCCGTTCGGCTCCAGACTACTAGAGCTCCCGGAAGCGCAGGCGATCGTGAAGCCATTCGATCCATTGGCCCTGGTCTACCCATGGGATCATCCCGATCCCCGCGTCGACGCGCTTCATCAGACCGTCCTCGAAATCGTGGAAGCTGGGCAGCGCAACAGTGAAACTCGGACCAGGATCTTCGAGCGAGTGTACGCAGCAACCATCGCAAGCCTCGGAAAATCAGACGGACTCGACCGTAAAATCCGTTATCCGGTCGACGGATACGGGCTTCCGGCCGTTCCCTACCTGAGCGAACCATGGTACTGCTGAGCAGAACCAACCGAGGAGCAGTTTGCTCCTCTCTGATTTTCGATTCCCTTCGTGGGTTGCACCGCACGGTCCTCGCAGGCTTGTGATAGCTCTTTGCCGGTTCGCCCGGCTAGCGATCGCTCAGGCGCTATGTGATTCTGTCGACCGGTGGATAATCACCGAGCCCGGACTCACCGCTGGCGAAGGATCGACAAAGTAGCCACCAAGTTCGTTCTCGGCGACGTACGATGCCGCCGCCTCTGTCGATGCCTGAGCGCTCGCTTCATTGTCGAAGACGCTAATCGCCGTCCAGATGCGAGACTCATCCGAGTAAAGAATGCCATACAAATGAAATCCGTCGACTTCCACGATGATGTCGACAAATCCATGGACTTTCTCCACAAGCTCGTCAACGTCGGCATCTTCTTTGACCTGGTATTGCCTCGTCACACCGTACGAGCCGACAAGACTGTCGTCACCGCCATCGTCCGAGTCGTGGGCTGATGTGCGCTGCAAAGCCCCTCCCCCTGCCATCAATACCATCGCCCCAAGGCCACCACCAACCAGACTCCGCCTGTTGACACCCACACTGGAACTGATAATCTCTGGCACTCTCAACCCTCCGATCGCAACCCGATTGACAGCAAAACTTGCTGCCCCCAAAGAACGGCATCCCCAGACTGGACCATGCACTTCCTCATTCTTGCCATTTCGGACAGGCTGGGGAACAGGGATTCGAACCCCAACTACCTTATCCAAGGCTAGGCCGACTGGTACCCAACCGGACTAAACAGTACACAAATACTGGCTATGCTACCTCCTCACGTTCCGTTCAGTTCCGCATGGTTCATGCTATTGGGCGCAAAATTGGGGGTAGATATGCGATACCGGCGAGGGCATCACCGGGTATCTGCCAAGCCGACTGATACGAGTCGTCTGCGTGCGAAAGTTTACCGCCGAGTTCGAAGCCGCGCTAAGGCGTTGCAGACGAGCCAGGAGTTCGCAGCATACTGTCTGAGTGCGCGCTCAGCTTGGAACGAGCGATGGCCGGATTTCGCACTGTCGACAACTCCCATGCCTATGGACACGTTCTTGTACTGGCCGCATTCGGGCGTGGTTATCCCTGAAAGACTATTCGAAGGATGTGAGTTTGTCGCGGAAGTCACGAGCCGGCCGGCGCAGCGGGCCACTTGTGGCCGATGTGCTCGAGGCGCTGCAAGGCCAACGCCATAGACAGTCATTTGAACGACGTGCGGCCGGTGACCGCTGGCAGGATACCGGGCTGATCTTTACGACGCCGGTAGGTGGGCCGCTGGACGGCGGGAACCTGCTGAAGCAGTACCGGGCGCATCTGGAGCGGGCCGTGCTGCCAGCGTTTCGGTTCCACGATCTCCGGCACTCGGCGGCATCGCTCATGCTGGCTCAAGGCATCAGCCCGCATGAAATCCAAGGCGTCTTAGGGCACTCGGACCTTTCGACCACGGCAGACATCTACATGCACCTATACCCGGCATCGTTAAAGCGGGCAGCTGCGGCGATGGATGCGATCTTAGGCGGCGAACCAGCAGCCGATAGCACGGCAGTCCGAGCCTTGATTTAGTTTCATGACTAGGGCGAGCTGATTATCTGACTAGGGCGTGTGTGCAAAGGCGTGGTAGTCCTGGAGCATGAGCCCGCAACGATGCCATGAACTGACCGATGAGCAGTGGGAGCGAATCGCCCCGCTCCTTCCCCCATAACGCCCACCGACCGGTCGCCCCGCTAGCGCCCACCGCACCGTGCTCAATGGCATCCCCTGGGTCCTGCGGACCGGTGCTCCCTGGCGGGATTTGCCCGAGCGGTATGGCTCTAGGAACACGGTCGCGTCCCGCTATCGCCGCCGGCGGCTGGCCGGCATCTGGGACGAGTTGCTGCGCGCCCTGCAGGAGGATGCGGCCTATGACGGCGCCCTGGATGGATCCCTGACCCTGATCGACGGCCGCAACGTCCGGGGCCACCAGCACGCTGCGGGAGCCCGAAAAAAGGGGATGTCGATCCCGAACTCGGCCCCAGTCGCGGGGGATATGGGAGTAAGGTCCACCTGATCACCGAGCGAACCGGCAAGCCGATCGTCGCCGCGGCGACCGCCGGCCAGCGGCACGAGAGCCCCCAGGCGATCCCGGTGCTGGAGCAGGCCCTGGACCGGATGTGGCCAGACGCCGTCGCCGGGGACAAAGGCC
>JBGTJM010000306.1:0-16755 GCA_041745115.1 Thermomicrobiales bacterium | reverse complement strand
CGCAGCTCACATCGGGACCTGGTGCATCGAATCCTGGCGACTGTCGACGGCGAGTCATTCGCCGAACGGCCCGACCAGACCGGCCTCCGTGAGCCACTGAGTGACCGTGAGCTTGAGGTCTTGAGGCTCGCAGCCTCGGGTGTTTCTAACCGGCTCATCGCCGACAGGCTCTTCATCAGTGAGAAAACCGTCAAGAAACACATGAGCAATATCATGGGCAAGCTCGGCTCCAGCAATCGGACCCACGCTGTTGATCAGGCGCGTAAGCTCGGGCTGATTTAAGAGCCTCGCCTCTCGCCAACTGATCTCGTTGCAGAGTCACCAATCCTTCCCGCACGATAAGAGGCCCGACCGGCGCGAAGACCGTTCAAGCTGAACTACTCCTTTGGACTCATGACGACACGACTCGAATACCACTAGCCTCAAATCTGGAGCTTCGGTGCCACCGTGGCGCCGAAAGACTGAAAGATGAGGAGATGTGCAAATGGATCGCGTGAAGGCCTTGACCTACCGACCTCTCAACGCGTCAATTGCGATGCTAATGCTCTTTGGAGCGCTGGCCATGGCGTTGACCACCACCGGAAGCGTTCAAACTGCGTACGCGCAGGATGATCCAGTTGTTCAGACGCGAGTGACGGTTATTCATGCTTCCCCAGGCACCGGCAAGGTCGAAGTGCATGTGAATAACGATGAGATCCTCGACGAGTTCGAGTATGGCGGAATCAGCGAGTGGACCGAAATCGATGCGGGTAGCACCCGAGTGACAATTACTGCTGATCGCGCTGGCTTCAACTACGCGATTTTCGACGCATACTACCCGGTGGCAGCCGGCAATGACTATCTCCTGACCATCACCGATGCGTTGGTCCTCGGTTCAGTGGTCAACCGAAGTGAGATTAGAGATGGCAATGCCAGAGTGCGAATCCACCATGCGTCTGTTGACCTTCCAGAGGTCAACGTGACCGCTACACAGGGATTGCTGGAGTTTGCTACTGACATCGCATATGGCCGTGAGACAGAGTACGTTCCTGTTCCTGGTGACACGTACGACCTTGAGATCACGCTGACCGCGACGGGCGAGGCAATCACCACAGTGTCTAGCCTCTCCCTTGAAGGCAACATGGTCTACGACCTGTTCATCGTTGGCAATCCCAACAGCGAAGACAACCCGATCGACGTCTGGGTCGTATCGGACACCACGGTCGACTCAGTGTCTGCGACGCCAACCGCCTGAGTCTCCTCAGCATGCGGCGCCCGCGAGTCAGCTCGCGGGCGCCGTATTCAGGAGGTTTTCCGCACTGCCATGAAGGGGCCACTCAGTCGCCGCATACAATCCGATCCGGGAAGTCGCTTGCTGTGAACTCGGAGATCATCAGGCTGAGGCACGCTGAACCTGGGTTCGAATGGCAGGGCGCCGACCTTCGCGGCCGCATTGGCCTCACTCTCGACGGGCAGATTGACTTCCTGGTTCTCGATCTGCTTATCGACGCAAACGCTCGAATCGTGACATTTCTTGAGTTTGTGGCATGCCCTAAACTCGCCGACGTGGAACCTACGATCTTCGTGCCGGCAGATATTGTTTCCTCGTTCGACGACGACTTCGTGGTGTTGCAGTGTTGGCAGAACGAGTTTCTCTCTGCTCCCCTCACTACCGAGTACTTAAAGCCAACGGCAGCACTTCTCGATTCAGTACGGCAGCACTTCACGATCTCGAAGTAAGTGATCGAAAGCTTCCTCGAGCTGGTGTACCGAAATTGATTGAGGGCCGCAGAGCTTTGCTCACAACTTGAGCAGAGCGACGTGATCCGAGACCTTCTACATTTCGTCCCATGCGTACTCGTCTTCGTCCGGCCCAACCTTGAATCGGTAGTCGACAACGAGTTTATTCGCGGGGTATCGGCAACATGGACGAGCAACGAGAACAACCTGCCCAATCGTCAGTATCTCGTCGTGAATCGGACAGCCCGGAACACCGGCCATCTGGGCGCTTCCGATCAGATGCGAGCCGATACAGTCTCGTGGACGGGCTGGCAGGAACTCGCGAAGTTTTCGACGTTCTCGATGATCGAGGGCTGTGCGCATTCAGGCTCGATGGGATGTCGCCTGGAGCGGATCAGCTGCTTATCGTGCGAGACGACTTGGGAGCGTTGGTGTGCCAGATCGAGCGGCATCTGGATCAGGTAGTCGACTCAATGGAGATTCAGGACCAGATCGGCAAACACATAGCTTCGGTTCACAAATCAAGCGCCACTCCGCTCCGAGACAGGTACACCGTGATGTTCGTGCCGGAACACGTTCTGGAGGTGAAAGGCAATGTCTATGCTCAGGACTATCGTATTGGAAAGGTGGCAAGAGTCTCAAGGCAGGGAAGCGAAGCGCGCGACTCGTATTTTGTAGCGATCGCGCCTGGGCAAAGCGCCGCTGAATTGCTTGCTGCTGCCATATGCATCGACTGGATGGTGCGTGGTCAGGTCTCATGATCCAGAGAGTGCTACGCGCTGCAAGTGCAGTAGGAAACTCAGAGTGGTACATTCAAAGAGCCAGGTATTGAACGCCCCCAAGACTGAACGCGCCGTACCGAAGCAAATGGGTCGCCCAGCGAGCACAATACTGCTTTCGATGCATGCCAGTACGACTTGCGACGCGCTAGCATTGGGCGGGCTTGAAGGAAGCGGCTTAGAGAAAACCTGAGTCGTGACATCTCGGACTCCGCCGTTGGACGTCAGTGGCGCATTCAAGAGAAAGGGAGTTCATTATGGCGAATCTCACCGCCTGGAAATTCGATTCCGTCGATGGTGCCGACCGGCTTCTCGGCGTACTCAAAGGACTCGAATCGCAGCAATTGATTCAGGTCCAGGACGGTGCTGTCGTCCGATGGGAGGACGGCAAGAAGAAACCCAAGACACAGCAGATGGCCAGCACGACCTCTGCGGGGGCTCTGGGCGGTGCGTTCTGGGGAATGCTCTTTGGACTGCTCTTCTTCGTTCCGTTCCTTGGATTGGCTATTGGCGCTGCTACGGGCGCGTTGATGGGCAAGTTTGCCGACTACGGCATCGACGACAACTTCATAAAGAGTGTTCAGGCTGAGGTGACTCCGGGCACATCAGCGTTGTTTCTGCTGTCGCAGAGCTCAGCTCCTGATCGGGTACTCGAAGCAGTCAAGACCGCCGGTCTGAACCCAACCCTGATTGCGAGCAACCTGTCCAGTGACCAGGAAGCTCAGCTTCGCGCAGACTTCGGCGAAGAGTAATGACTTTGCGGCTGCGGATGTCTGGTCATCCAGAGATCCGAGCCGGGACCGATCATGAAGAACTGCCTGGAGAAATTCTCCAGGCAGTTCCAGTTTCCCGTATCAGCCTGGTCGAGAGTTATCTGAGTACACATTGCTCGGCGAGTCGCCAGCCTATGACGTCACAATGAACACTCGGAGCGGTGACATTCTGAGTTCCAACAGGCTGGACGAACCCAGACGCTTCGGGATCCGCCAAACAGGTCCGAGGCCAGCTCAGACATTGCTCTTTGGTTCCGAGCCAGCTTTCGGCGAATGCGAGGGAGAAACGAGTGGATAGCGTCGCCATCGTTGCAGTCGTCATGGCTCTTGGGGTACTCGTTTCGGAGTGGACAACGCGGCACTCGCTGTCTCTGCCGATTGTCTTCGTTCTCGCCGGATGGTTGCTGGGATCACATGTCCTTGACTGGATAGATCTCTCTCTTCAGACCGAAGTCATCAAGGAGTTTACGGAGCTGACGCTGGCTTTCCTGCTCTTTGCGGACGCGTCAACGCTCCGGGAGAAACGTGTGCTCAGAGAAGCTGGGCTCGAGGGCCGCCTCCTGGCGATCGGACTCCCATTGACAATTGCCTTGGGCGGCCTCCTGGCCTATGTCATGTTCCCAGACGAGAATCTCGGTCTTGTACTCCTGATCGGGGCAGCTCTGGCTCCCACTGACGCAGCACTGGGTCTACCGATATTTACGAATCCAAACATTCCGCACAGGATTCGGCAGTCACTCAATGTCGAAAGTGGGTTGAATGATGGAATCGCCACTCCGTTTGTGATGCTGTTCATCGCCATGGCCGTGTCGGAAGAATTCTCCTCTGAAGGAGGCTGGTTGTCCGACGCCGCGAGCGAGATTGCGATCGGCGTCACCGTTGGAATCGTGATCGGATCAATTGGCGGATGGCTTGTCAAGCAAGCGATCTCCAAAAGACTTACGAATCTCCAAATGGGCCAGATCGCGTTTTTCTCGCTGAGCATCGCGGCCTTCTTCGGATCGAAGGAATTGGGCGGGAATGGGTTCATCGCCGCATTCGTTGCTGGCTTGTTCTGCGGAACAGTGATGAAGGACCTTGCCAGTGAAACGTCCGAGTTCACAGAGATTGCGGGAACGGGCGCGTCCCTCTTTGTATGGGCGGTTTTCGGAGCGACCGTATTGCCCGTTGCCCTGGATGAGGCCTTTTCATGGAAAGCTCTCGGATTTGCGGTATTGGCGCTGACGATCATGCGAATGCTCCCGGTAGCGCTGGCCATGACTGGAACTGGACTTCGAAAGGATACGCTCGCGATTATGGGCTGGTTTGGCCCACGTGGTTTGGCATCAGTTGTCTTTCTGTTCACTGCCATTGTTGTTTTTGAGGGAGATGGTGATGTGCCGTCGACTCTGATTGGAGCGATGGGGCTGACCATCGGCCTCAGCGTACTTTTGCACGGGGTCACGGCTAGCCCGTTTGGTCGTTGGTACGGTGCTCGGATTGGCGCAGCGGGAGACGACATCCCGGAGACTGTCGATTCCGAGTTGAAAGCATAAGCATCTTTCCTGGAGTCTTGCTTTGGAGCGACATAGCACGAAATCGCAATCGGGCAGAGCGAACTTGCCTTCAGCTCGATGCGGACCGTGACTTCTGCGTCGCCAAATACGACCTTTGACTATCTCCGATACGACCCTCACGCGCATACATTGAACCTACGATTTAACTCGAGGCTGCGAAACAGGCGGCGGAGCAACGAACGAGCTCGCCATGCGTAAATAGAATGAATCGGCACAGATCAACCCTGAGGGAGGTTAGCGTTGGGTGATCTTGATGGACATCGGATTGCCGATGGTACGAGCAAAGCCGGCCTATTCGCTTGCGTACAGAGTGGCGAGAAATGTCCGGTCGACACCAACGTGGGTGAACCGTTCGGAAATGTCGCTTGGCACGGCCTGGACGCACCGATGTTGCTCGAACCGGGCGTGCCGGATGGCGGCCAGACTCACCAGTCCAGCTATCACAATCGGCTGGTGCTGTCATGAGTTCTGCTTTCGGTCAGATTGACCCGAGATCAGCGGCGAAACGCAAGATTTTCATCGAAAATGAGTCGTGATCGCCGGCAAACCCGAAAAGAGGGGACCATGGGAGAACAGATCTCAAGTTCCGGCAAGGAAAATCCCGAGGACGACTCCCTCACCGCATCCCAGGAGACTCCGCACACCCCATCCTACCGGGAAGTTCTTCAGCACCAGCCGGTCAAAACCCTTTCAATCTCACGCTTTGCAGCCAAGATGGCGGCGTCAACGCTTACCTACGGTGTGATGGTGTATCTCGCCAGAGAAGGGGCCTCACAATTCCAGATCTCGATGGCGAGCTCGGCCTCATTCTTGGCTGCGTTGCTGTTCGGGATGCAAGGTGGCGCGATCGCCGACACTGTGCCGAAACAACGAACACTGATGCTGGCGTTCCTCGTTCAGGCAGCAATCTGTTTCACTATCCCGGTGGTCTTTGGAACGGGCGTCGCAGAACTTCTGCTGCTGATCTTTGTAGCGAGCGCGCTTGCCCAGGTCATCACGCCCGGCTTGAAGTCCGCCGTGGCGCTTGTTGCAACGCCAGAGGAAGTTGCCACAACGGGTGCACTGGTCTCGGTCGTTGGGTCGATTGGCTCGGCCATTGGATCGGCGTTTCTCGCTCCGATTCTCATAAAGGTCTCCGGCATTGAAGCGGTGATCTTTGCAACGGGTTTGCTCTATCTCCTCGGGGCTGTTCGCATTCGCAATCTGCCTGAGGAAGCACAGGCAGCGCAATCCCTGAGTTCGGCGTTGAAAGAATTCGAGTGGAAGTCAAAGGCTCTTTCGCTCAAATACAACGCGAACTGGATCATGCAGCGAAAACCGGTGGCCTCGATGATGATCGTCGGGATAATGGTTACCGGATTGTTCGAGGGGTTCAACACGTTGATTCCAGCGTACATCCGCGATGTGCTCGACTCCGACCCGGCCAACGCCGTCTACATTTTCGCGCCGGCAGGGATCGGTTTCCTGATCGGGGCAGTCGGTGGCCCATGGTTGATCGCGTTGATGGGTGAGCGCAAGCTCACAATGTTTTCACTTGTAGTGATGTCTGCAGGAATGATACTGCTTGGGATGATCAACACGGTCGCTCCCTGGTTCGCCTGGATGAGTCCTATGCAGTTGCTCGAACCATTACTCGACATCGAAATTGATGAAAAGGTCCTGGCCGCCGGAGTCATTGCGATCCCTGCCAACTTCGGCTCTACAGCGGCAGGAGCCGCGGTCCAGGCCTATATCAACAAGACCGTCCCTGTGGTGAGGCAGGGAGGAATGTTCGGCATGCAGGAAGTCCAGAAAAACGCATTCAACCTGACCACCGTTTTTCTCTTCGGAGTTATCGCGTCGTTCATCGGCTCCCAGTACATTTTCATTGTCGCTCCATTTATCGTGCTCGCAATCGCGACATGGTTGGTGCGCTACTCGTTCAGCCATGTTGAAGGAGAAGAGTTCGCTTGGGGCAAAGGAAAAGAATTCATAGAGGGGAAATAGCCGCTGCCAGGCCAATTTGCCACTCACCGCCTTCACTCTCTCAGAGTGATTCTCTAGCGGTACGCCGAGAACGCCCACCTGAGCCGGTATGGGTTCTCAGCGTCCAAAGTCGTCCCAGAAGACCCGCGTCGTCGAAAAAAAGGACTCAGATTGTCGCAATTCAGGTGTGCGTGGCCTGGTGCGCGTCAGGTATTCCCGACGGGAGGCCTCCCCGCGGATGAGGAAATACTCCTTTCGACCACTGCATGTTGCTGTTCATCAGAACAGAATTGTATCTGTAGAATCCGCGGTTCAACGCTGGACTTTCTCTGCTTCGGTGGACACCTCGGCAAAACGAAGACCAGTCGCCTGAACCCAGGGGACCGACATTTCTCGTGAATCGCTGCTTTTGCTCCGATGCAGATTCGGTGATGCCGTGTCCAGAATCGCCGCGCAAATCGCGAGCGGGTCTGGATGTTGAAAGGAAAACATCATGCCTTTAAGACGAAGAGCCGGTGGTGCCTCACCCGTTGCGACCGCGGCAGTCGCCGGCACAGCGGTGCATCTCCACGATCAGAAGACCATGGGTGCCCCGGGCGCGTCCGCCGCAGCACCGATGGCCGGAGCCGGTCTCCCGGCATCGGGAAGATACATGCTCCGGCAGAAGTTCGTTGCGGCCGGCCAGGACTTTTATGTTGAGAATGCACAGGGTCAGCGGATCCTGCATGTTGACGGCAAAGCCCTCAGAGCCCGTGACACGCTGAAATTCAAGGACATGAGGGGCAACGAGATTTACAAACTTCAGGAGAAGGTAGCCAGAGCCCGGGACACCATGGTTATCGAGCATGCGCACGGTGGCACTGCTGCAACGATTCACCATCGCATGGTATCCCCGGTCCGGGAGCGCTTCACCATCGATCTCGAAGGAGGACGATCGCTTGAGGTCACAGGTAAGTTTCTCTACGCAGAGTACAAGTTCGAGGAAGGGGGTCGGCAAGTAGCTGAGGTATCGAAGCGCTGGTTTCGTGCCAAGGACATGTATGGAATCGAGATTGGTCCAAGCGTGGATCACAATCTGATCCTGTCTCTTGCGGTTTGCATTGATATGATGGAGCACGAAGGACGTGGCTAGTACAACATCACCTCACGGTAGCGCGATCGAGTCCGGCGAGCTCGGACCTGTACAGCTTCTGGTCGTCGGATTCGAAAGAACGGATCAGTTCAGTGGCGAGATTCTTGATGAACTCGCGGCACAAGAAGCGAGAGGCATAATCCGCATCCTCGATTTGCTTTACGTCGAGAAGACAGATGAGGATGAGCTTGTCATTGTCGAGATCGCCGATCTTTCCGAGAAGGAAGCCAGCGAATTCGGAGGCGTGGTTTCCAAGTTCCTCGGTTTCGAAGATGCTGGCCCGGCAGCAGTTGAGGCGATCGATGCTGAAGTGGGCGGCAACACCTACGGATTGGCTGCAGACGATATCGCAGATGCACTGTCGTCAATTCCGGTTGGCACAGCTGCGGGTATCCTGCTTTTCGAACACGTTTGGGCGACTCACTTTCGCGATGCAGTGCGCCGGGCTGGCGGCTTCCCCGTGATGCAGGGATTCCTTACCCAGGAAGCGGTCCTGATGGTCGGCGAAGAATTGCGAGCCATAAGGGAAGCTGCGGTAGCTGTCGAGTTCGCGAGCATTGTGGAAGGGGCGGCGCTGCTCGAGGCGACCGAGGCAATCTTGGCCGCGGAACTAGTGCGGGAAGCGGCGGCCGAAGTGGCCATCGAAGCGATCGAAGAGTCGGAGGCGATCGAGGCCGCCGCTGCCGCGCGAGCAGTACGCGCACTCATCGCAGCTGGTCTGATCGAGCAATATGCCGCCGCAGAGGCCCTGGAAGCGCTAGTAGTTGCTGGGCTCCTCGAAGCCGAGGTGCTCAGCGAGGCGGAAGTGTCAGCCGCTTCATGATTATCGAGGTCTGCAGGAACACATCTGGGAACTCAGTGTCGGTTGCGGTGATCACGTTGGGGAGGTGCAGCCAGTCGGAGAGCGATTTGAGGCAGGCTCGTTGAAAGGCATGATCGGAACTCCTCATCAATTCGAGTCGCACACTTCATCTGGTGATTTGTGCGAGGAGAACTGAGGCAACTGGTTGTTCTCCTTTCAGAACGCCGGCACCGTTGAGCGTTTTTTTGGTACAAGGCCCGGATTCGCCGGCGCTTCGCGAAGGGAACGAACCTATGGCAGTTGTAGAGTACCAGCAAGGGACAGCATTTCCAGGCAAAATCGGCAGAACGGTCTCGGAGTCGTCTCCGGCCTGGCCGGAACCGATCCGAGCCAATGACGGGGCGCCCAATGTCCTGTTTTTTGTGCTCGATGATGTCGGATACGGTCAGCTATCGTGCTTCGGCGGACTTGTGGAGACTCCGAATATCGACCGGGTGGCCGAGATGGGGTTGCGGTATGCCAACATGCATACAACCGCCGTTTGCTCCCCAACCCGATCGTGCATTCTCACCGGTCGCAATCATCACACCAATGGCATTGCGAACATCGTCGAGCTAGCAACAGGTTTTCCGGGATACGATGGGCGCATGCCCTTCTCCAGTGGCATGATCCCGGCGATGCTGATGACCCACGGGTACAACACGTTCTGTCTGGGCAAGTGGCACCTGTCGCCGGCCGAGGAGAACACCGCCGCCGGCCCATTCCATCGATGGCCTCTGGGCAAAGGATTCGAACGCTATTACGGTTTTCTTGGTGGGGAGACCAACCAGTGGTACCCCGAACTGTCGGAAGATAACCGTTCGATCGAACAGCCCAAGCTGCCAGAGGAGGGCTATCACCTTTCTGAGGACTTGGCCGACCAGGCTATCAAGATGATCCTCGATTCGCATGTGAACGCTCCAGAAAAGCCGTTTTTCATGTACTACTCGACAGGCGCAGGCCATGCGCCTCACCATGTGTCTACTGAGTGGGCGGATCGATACAAGGGTAAGTTTGACAAGGGCTGGAACCACTATCGAGAGACGGTGTTCGCCCGGCAGAAAGAGCTTGGATTGTTTCCCGCCGACGCCGAGCTTTCCCCACAGGATCCCGACATCAAACCCTGGAATACGCTGTCGGCCGATGAACAGAGGCTCTTTGCCCGCATGATGGAGATCTATGCAGGTTTCATCTCGTTCACCGATCATCACTTCGGCAGGATTCTTGACACCCTTGAAGAAATCGGTGAGCTCGACAACACACTGATCATGATCATTTCCGACAATGGCGCGTCGTCAGAAGGAGGTCCGGAAGGAACCGTCAACGAAATGCGATTCTTCAACAACCTCTCCGCGACTCTGGAAGAAAACCTGGCCGCGATCGATGAACTGGGATCACCCACGTCGTACAACCACTACCCGTGGGGATGGACGTGGGCGGGGAACACGCCGTTCCGGCGATGGAAACGTGAAACATATCGAGGAGGAGCCACCGATCCCTTTGTGGTCGCCTGGCCGGACCGAATCAAGGCTCGTGGCGAAATCCGAACCCAATACGCTCACGCTATCGACATGGTACCTACGGTGCTCGATCTCCTCGATCTCGAGGCCCCCGATCAGGTTCAGGGTGTTTCCCAATCGCCTATCGAAGGTGTGAGCTTCGCGCACACGTTGGAAGACGCCGAAGCGCCGACGAAACATGTCACTCAGTATTTCGAGATGTTTGGGCATCGAGCGATCGATCACGACGGTTGGCGAGCAGTGTGCCCATGGCCAGGCCCCAGTTTCACCGAGGGGATGGCCAGAAACCACAAGCTCGACGACGAGATCACTCCGGATATCCTGCATGAGCTCGACACCACCCGGTGGGAGCTGTATCACATCAGTGAAGACCCGGCCGAAACGACCGATCTTGCAGCAGAAAATCGGGAAAAACTGATCGAGTTGATCACGATGTGGTATGTCGAAGCTGGACGGTTCAACGTACTGCCTATCGATGGAACGATGCAAAAGCGACTGGCAGTAGAGCGTCCGCAGACATCCAAGCCACGCAACCAATTCACGTACTACCCAAATGGCGCTCCCATTCCGGCTTTTGCCGCCCCCATGCTTTATAACCGGCCACACAGCATCGAGGCTGAAGTCGAGATTCCTGAATCAGGCGCAGAAGGTGTCCTCGTTGCTCAGGGAGGTGCTGCAGGCGGTTACATCTTCTATATGTCGGACGGACATCTGCGGTATGCGCACAACTACGCGGGAATCGAGCACTTTGAGGTCGCTTCCGACGCTCCGGTACCGTCTGGCGCACATACTCTGCGGTTCGAATTCGAGCCGACTGGAAAGCCCGATTTTTCCCAGGGTAAGGGTGCGCCGGGGCGTCTCGAACTCTACATCGATGGCGAGCTTGCTGGTGCCTCTGAAGCATCAACCACGACGCCGCTCTTCTTTGAGCTGGAAGGTCTCTCCTGCGGATACGACTCCGGGGCACCGGTGCTCATGGGCCGATATGTGTCACCTTTCCGCTTCACCGGAAAGCTACGGCATGTGACATTCGATGTCTCGGGTGAATTGATCGAGGACGATGAGGCCACATTCCAGCGGATGATGGCCCACCAGTAGCGCGATGTCCGCCAATGACCGCTGGGGCCAACACGGCCCCAGCGGCACTGGTGACGGTATCGATCATCCCGGCAGGCTTAGGCGCAAAAGCTGCGGACCCAGGCATTTTTGGAGTCCGGTCTGATAGCGGGCAACACTGTTCCCAAGATCCAGATTCGCCGAAAGATAACTGTCTGAAAATGCTTTCTGCGGATCGATGCATCGTTTGCGTTTCAAGCGAACCGAAGCAGCACGGCGAACCAGGAACCATGCCCTGAACTGTACAAATCTCCCCATGAAATTCGGCCAGGCGTTTGACGAGACGATACGACTCTCCGGCAAGTACTCGGGAGCAATTGAATGGCGTCACAAGTAGCAGGCCTGCGAAAATCTCTGAAGAGCGTGAGCAGTCTTGGCCGGCCCACCAAGGACGACGCACTCGCGGCGGTCACTACTGGCGTCGCCAACGTTCCGGATGGTATGGCCTCCGCAGTGCTGGCCGGAGTCAATCCTGTCTACGGGATCTACACGCTCATGGTTGGGACGCCAGTTGCTGCGCTTGGCGTCTCGACGCAAATGATGATGTTCAACACGACCAGCGCTATGACGCTCGTCGCAGTCGATGGACTGGGCACGAGAAGCGGTGACGACCGGGTCGCGGCACTCATCGTGATTGCCCTCGTCGCAGGAATCTTTCAACTTGCATTGGGTCTGCTCGGCCTGGGGATGTTGACCAAATTCGTCTCGAACGCAGTGATGATCGGGTTCCTCACCGGGATCGCCATGCTGATCATACTCGGGCAGCTTTGGGATTTGACCGGCTATGAGGGAGAAGGTGGCAGCAAGCTGGAACAGGCAGCCCAGTTGCTCGCCAACCTGAGAGATGTTGATCCTCCCACGACAGTGATCGGTCTGGGCACGCTGGCCCTGATGCTGCTTCTTATGAAGACGCCGGTCCGCTCGTTCAATCTGCTCATCGGATTGGGAGTGGCAACGCTGGCGACAGCAATTATCGACCGGGATTCGATCGCCCTTGTGAGCAGCCTGGGCGATATCCCGCGCTCGCTCCCGCAGTTCGACGTTCCGCAGTTTTCACTTATGCCAAAAATGGCGCTGGCGGGGATCGCGGTTGGCACTGTCGGGTTGCTGCAGGCCGCAGGCGTCGCTCAGGCATACCCGAATCCAGACGGTACGCCCACGAGCGACTCTGCGGACTTTCGAGGCCAGGGAGTGGCCAACATCTCCAACTCCTTTTTCAATGCGATGCCTGGCGGCGGATCCTTGTCCGGGACCGCGCTGAACGTGAGTGCTGGAGCCCGTTCTCGGTGGGCGCTGATCATTCAGGCAGTCGTCGTACTCATCGTTGTCCTCGTCTTCAGCAACCTGCTCAGCAAGATACCGATGGCAGCGCTAGCAGCTCTACTTGTCTATTCTGCGGCCCTGTCGATCAAATGGGCTGCGATAACAACCATCCGCCGCACGTCCACCGTCGCACTCGTCTCGATGGCAGCAACGTTCTTTGCGACCCTCGTCGTGCCGCTCCAGCAAGCCGTCGTACTTGGTGTGGTGCTTGCTGCTGTGCTCTTCATCTATCGGGCCAGCACTGATGTTCGCCTGATGAAGCTGAACGTGGATGACGGCCGACTGACGGTCTCGGATCCACCGAAACAGTTTCCATCCAATGAGGTCACCGTACTGGATGTGGTGGGAAATCTCTTCTATGCGGGCGTTCGGACACTTCAGCAAAAGCTGCCGACGGTCGGGGATTCAGAGCGACCAGTTGTCGTACTGCGTATTCGTGGCCAAAGTGACGTCGGAAGCACATTCTTCAAGGTAGTTGGCGGCCTCGCTGAGGATCTCAGAAGTCGCGGCGGCCACCTTGTCGTCGCGGGGGTCGATCCACTGGTGAACGATCGAATGAAATCAGGTGGACTGCTCGACGTAATCGGGGAAGATAGCGTTTTCCTGGCGGGATCCGTGATCGGCGAATCGACCGCCGAAGCCCTTCGAGCCGGTGAAGCCTGGTTGGCTGGTGAACAAGGAGCGTTACGATCGCCTGACGGCCTTGCAGGCGCCCCTCAAGACACGTTCACAGATTCGGCTGACGATGAGCCGATCTCATCGGTCGTTGCGGCCGCAGAGTCCAAGCCTCCTTTGGTGGGCGACCTCATCCAGGAACCAGAACCCATAGCATCCACTCCTTCAGAAACATCGGCGATAGGGGTAAACGAGCATACGGTTGTCTGGGGATGGATTGGTCCCCGCTTGCAAAGGATTCTGCGAAATCCCGATAGATCGGCGTGGACGTTTGCGCTCGCCGCCGGAGTCCTACTCGCCATTCTTGGTGTCACCGCGATCCTGGCGACCGAGAATTTCGGGAATGCTCTGCGATTGCTCATCGGAGCTACTCTGGCGGTAGTTGCTGGTGCGTGGATTCTCGCCACCCGTCGAATGTCCGGTGTGGAACCTGCATTGTCAGGCCAACTCCGGATGCTCTCTGCTGGATCGTTCCTGATCGGAGCGGCAGCGCTGTTCATCGAAACGTTCACCAAGGCGTTGAGCCCGTCCGGTGCACTAGCAGTTGCTGGACTCTCACTGGTTGTTGCTGCGGCAGCAGGTCTCGCCGCCGCGCTTCGGCTTCCGGCTGACCTGGATGCCCGGCGTACGGGAACTGCAGCTGGCATCTCGCAAGCGGTGGTGGGTCTTCTCCTCCTGGTTGAGACTCGAAACGGTTCTTCGAATTTGGAGACCATGGGCTGGGTTGCGGTCTCCGCAGGCATCGGGCTCGCGGCACACGGGTTGTTTCTGCGATTCTCGAATCGCAGAAATGATCAGGAGATCATTGAGGACACAATGGATTCCTGATCCGCCTCGTTCTGGGCCACTCTCGGCACTCACGTTCAACGCCAGAATGTCGCCGCGCCGGATTGAGATCATCCGGCGCGGCCATCCATCATCCTTCGCACCTGTGAAAGGCTCGATGGCCGACGCTTATGCAAAGTCCGCCATCAGGAGACGTTGCGCTATCCGTGCTCCGCCTGCTGCCGCTCGACGTGTCGGACTTGCTGACCCCAAGCGCGCACGCAGCGACACTTCGATTGTCGAAAAGCATCAGGAAAAGCGTCCGCGGGCTATCAGGCATTTGATGGCGTGTACAGAACCCATGGGGCTCCCCAGGACCACGGCAAGCGCGCCACGATTCGCTCTGCGCGACCGCGATACTACGTCGTCCAGACGAGCTTGGGCGCCATCCGCCTCGAGAAAACGAGCTATTTCGCCGAGCTTTGTTGCGGTAATTTACACACCTTTGGCGGATCAGTCTGGACGCAGACAATCACGTAGTCAGGGCCAGGGCAGTCTCGGCAACTGCACCGACAATCTGGAGCCAAAGGTTCCAACAGCGTAGACCGCATTTGTCCGGGAAACGAGGATGTCACTTAGGATGCAATACCCAACGTGGCGGCATAGCCCAGCCCGACCAGCAGCATTCCGGAGGCAATCACGGTCAACACCATTCGAGCGGTTAACCATTCGATTCGGGTCGACAAAGCCAGAAAGAAGAGCGTGGTGGCAAGGAACACCGTGGTGCGAACATACGCATCGCTCTCTTTGTTGGCTGCCTGACCCAGGTCAAAATGTTCGGCAGCCTCATCTTCGAGTCGCTGAGATTCCAGGAGATCCGGTTGAATGTACTCAGGCATCCCGAACGGAGCGTTAGGAGCATCTGGATTGGTGAAAGGATCCATTTCGAGCCACGCATCGAAAGCAGGTGCAAGCACATCACTCATACGAGATTGATAGAAATCTGCCAGCTCCTCGCTTTCCTCCATGGAAGCATTGAGCCAGTTCATGAAGACGGCGATGTCGACTTGTGTGTACTGATTGGCGACCGTGTTGGCCCGTACCGATTCGACCCTTCTGGCTCCAGCCTGGGTATAGTGCGACGCCTGCTGACCACCCCAGAGCGCAGCCTGGTAGCCACACCAGGCTGCTGCCAGCGTGGCTATGGACAGCAATGCGACGGAGATCGACTCGAGCCAGCGTTGTCGATGTCTTTCTCTGTTCTCGTTATCCACCGTCGTCTCACCAGCAGTCGCAGGCACCCCATCGTCACCGTTTGGCACCGGGGAAGTCTTCGGTTCGCTAATAGCCACGTATTGTCCACCCTACTGTGCGCGAACTCAAATGCAGGCTCGCGGCCTGGCAATGCTTTTGATTGTGGCAGCTCTCCCCAGTGTGTAACATGAATCAAAAGGCGTATTTGAGCGGTAGAGAGTCGACCTGAACCAGGACAGGCGCAACACATGCGAGCGCAATGCTCCGGTCCTCGTGATCGACGCTCGGGACTCGAATCCGAAGAAGTGCCTACGCCTCAGTTCGACTCAACTGCGTTGCCCACCGATTCAAGACAATCGGTACAGTTCGTAGTAGTCAAGAATTGAGCCAATCACCGGATTGTGAACGAACCCGCCCACATCTCCACGCAGGACGGTGACCCATTCCGGCTGGGCGAAGTAAATCCCGGCTGGATCGTCATAAGCCACAATCCGCTGCGCTTCCTCCAGAGCTGAGAAATAGGTAGCCTCGTCCGCTGCATCCCTCGCAACCGCCAGCAGCTCGTCAACCGTCTCATTGCAATAGTGCCCACCATTGCCTGTATTCCAGGATTCACACGACACGATCGGCCAAAGGTGGCTCCAGGCATCGTTGTAGTCTGGCTGCCAGAAAGAAGGCAAAAGGTGCGGTCGCTCATCAGCTGGCATATCACCATAGAAGATGCCGATGTAGGTCGCGAAGTCGACAAGCTGGATCTCAAGGTCGATGCCGATTTTTTCCAGATTCGACTTGAACAGCTCGGCAATCGAGCTGATCAGCGGATTGCCAACCGCACTGACAGTGAGGAGTTTCGTTCCCTCGGCTATTCCGGCATCTTCGAGCAATGACTTGGCTTTCTCCAGGTCAGTCGAATAGGAACCTATCGCTGCAAATCCATAGCAGCGTTCTGCGACCGCCCCCTGGGCAGGTTGCGCGAAACCAAGAAAGACCCCTTGCAGAACCTCCTCATACGGGAAGGCCCAGCACAGGGCTTGTCGTGCTTCTGGAGATGTCAACGAGCCTGCTTCAGTCATTGCGAAGTAGCGAACCACCAGACTCGGTTCGTTATCGACAACAAGCGACGGATTTTCCTTAAGTTCATCAAGCGAGTCCAACGGCATATTCTCGACAATGTCGGCATCACCTTGCTCGATCAGGAGACGGCGGGTTTCAGCCTCCGCAACAACTCGCACGACAACGCGATCGAAATGGTCGCCGTTCCAACCACGCCAGTAGCCATCTACACGCTCCATGACTGTGCTGTCAGCAGGATCGAATGCGATCACGCGATAGGGCCC
>JBGTJM010000305.1:0-5373 GCA_041745115.1 Thermomicrobiales bacterium | reverse complement strand
TGCGACGTTGGCTTCGCAGTCTCAATGCAACCACCCTGGTCAATTGCGACATCTACAATGACTGCGCCGGTTTTCATCGACCTGACCATCTCTCGTGACACAAGTTTCGGTGCCACCGCCCCAGCCACGAGGACGGCGCCGATGACCAGGTCGGCGTGCTCCACGGCTTCGGCTATTGCCTGCCTGCTCGATGCCAGTGTTGTCAGCCGACCGTGCAGCATCTGATCGAGCTGCCTCAGGCGATCTGAACTCTTGTCGACGATCGTCAAGCTGGCGCCCATCCCCAGCGCAATTTGTGCTGCGTTTGTCCCAACGACCCCGCCACCGACAATGACGACGCTTGACGGAGGCACCCCGGGAACCCCACCGAGAAGCACGCCGAGCCCGTTGTTGGTGCGTTCCAGGTAGTGCGCACCGACCTGAACAGACATTCGGCCCGCCACTTCGCTCATCGGTGTAAGCAGCGGAAGCGTTCCATTTGGGGCCTGCACTGTCTCGTAGGCAACTGCCTGGGTTCCGGCGTTCATAAGTGCTCTGGTCAATGATTCGTTTGCGGCAAGGTGAAGGTATGTGAAAAGAAGCTGATTCTTGCCCAGCAGCTGATATTCGGCAGCGACTGGTTCTTTCACTTTGATGATCATCTCTGATTTGGCGAACACTTCGCCATGACTATCGACTAACGTGGCGCCGGCGCGCTCGTACTGGCTGTCGAGAAAGCCACTACCTTCGCCAGCGCCGCGTTCTACGAGTACCTGGTGGCCATGACCAGTGAACTCGGCAACACCAGCAGGGGTCGCTGAAACTCGATTTTCCCGGTCTTTGACTTCAGCAGGAATTCCGACAATCATCGTCCACACCCAATAGTGACCAGAACCGCAAGTGTCCCCACAGTCGGTCAGTCAGCCCAACCCAATGTTCAGGATTTCATTGCCCGGATGATCTCTCCCTGAGCGGCGGCATTCTAACATAAGATACTAGCCGTGGCGGATTCCGCCGCCCCTGGAGATCAGGCGGACAATTGGCAGGCAGCGGCTTTCAGTTCCACACTCCAGCCCACTTCGGTCGTATCATCTGCAAGCGCGACGATGTCATAGCGCACCAGTCGGTCTATTCATGGAATGATTTGAGGCTGAGATCTTCATGCGGAGCTTTACACCTTCACTCTCTCTCAGGCGGTTTCGGCGCCTGCAGTCCCACGTGGCAATTTTTCTCGTGTTGTCAGTGGTGCTAGCAGCCTGCGGAGGTGATGATGCCTCGCCTTCGCCAACCCCTGCCCCGCCAGTGTCTCCAACTGCCGGCGCGTCGCCAGCGGAATCAACTCCGGCAGCAGCGCCTCCCTCGGCATCTCCGCAAACCCAATCATCTCCGATGGCTTCGCCAGAATCGTCGCCGGCCGCAATTGCATCGCCATCTGCAGCAGTAGCGGAAGGCGTTGCCGCACCTTCGTTGCTTACTCCACTGTCTCGCTCCGAGTTCAGGGCTCAACTCGAATCCGTCTATCCAATGTCGCCGGCGACTCAGGAAGGCGGCGCAGTGATCATTGGTGAATCGTCCGATATCAGCACGGTCAATGGGCTTCTGACCAACGACTCTCCGACGATCTATGTGACCGGCGCGATGTTCGAGGGACTTCTTGGCGTCTCACCGGTTGATGGCCGACCAGTTCCAGGATTGGCGGACTCATGGGACGTATCTGACGACGGACTCACCTACACGTTCCATCTGAATACTGAGGCCAGGTTTCATGATGGCGTCGACGTAACGGCCGAGGATGTCGCGTTCAGCTTCGACACAGCGCTCGATCCAAACACCGGATTCTTTTACCGGTCGATTGTCAACGAGGCGATCGCCAGCTATCGCGTGATCGACGACGACACGTTCGAGATTGTTGCGCGAGAGCGGACGGTGACTTTTCTCTATGAGGGTCCCGGCGCGGTCGTAGTGATGCCGAAGCATGTCTGGGAGCCGGTTGGGGTCGAGGCGTGGTCATTTGACGGCGGGAGCACAGGACAGGATCCGTCCCGAGTCGTCGGTACCGGACCGTTCAAGTTCAAGGAGTGGATTCAGGGAAATCGCGTCACTCTTGTGCGGAATGAGGATTACTACGACAAAGTCCCACATATTGACGAGATGACGATTCTGGTGCTTCCCAATGCCGATGCCTCTGTGATTTCGCTGCAGCAGAATGAAATCGACGTGATGGAGATCATTCCACCAGCCCAGATGGAGGCGGTTCAGGCCACCGAGGGACTGGCCGTCGATATCTATGACTTTTTCCAGTTCACCTACTACGCCATGAATCTTGATTCGGCTGTTACACCGTTGTTCCAGGACAAAGAAGTTCGACAAGCGCTTCTGCACGCCCTCGATCGTGATGCCATCACGCAAAACATCTTCCTGGGGTATGGCGAGGCCGCAACCGGAACGCAGCCTCCGATTTCGCCGGCGTATGCTCCAGATCAGATGACCCCGGAGTATTCGTTCGACCCAGCGCGAGCAACCGAGCTTCTTGCAGATGCTGGTTGGGTGCGAGATGGAGACCGAGGCACCCTCAGGCGCGATGGTGAAGAGCTGTCGTTCGACTTTCTCTATGCCGGCGGGGATTCAGTCGTGGAACAAATCGTGACTTACATGGAGGAGGCCTGGCAGGCAGTCGGTGTGGATATGAATCCCCGTTCAATGTCAGGTCAGGCGCTCCTGGACGCTCTTGAATCTCGGGATTTCGAGATGGCCCTGCTGGCCGTTTCACTGTCGCCAGACGGAAGTCAGACGGCACTATTCGCTTGTGACGCAATTTCATTCGGTCTGAACTTCAGCAGTTACTGCAGCGAAGAGTGGGACCAGCTCGATCAACAGCAACGACTCGAGTTCGACCCTGATGCGCGGACGCAGCTCCTTGTTCAGCAATCACAGCAGATCTGGGAAGATCAGCCAGTTGGCGTGCTTCGATTTGGCGTCGCCAGGACCGGATACTCCACCGATCTTCAGAATTTCTATCCCAATGGATATGGATTTCTCTGGAGCATTTCCTACGTCTGGATCGACGCTGAGGCGGGCTGATTAGCCGACATCCGCTTCACGGAGTTTGCGGCGATTGCCCGGAATTCTATGATGTGTGTACGACGCGCCCGATCAGTCGAGCGCAGTGGTACCATTGCTGGTTGGGCCGGGCAATGATTGCGTTGCGAGTCTACCGGCTCAGTTCGGAGCAACTTCTTGTTTTCCAGTAGTCTCCTCAATGGCCTCTACATTATTCCAATTCTCGGCGTATTGATTTTCGTGCATGAGGTCGGTCACTTCTGGGCCGCCCGAAAATGCGGTGTCAAGGTCGAAGAGTTCGGCATAGGCATTCCACCGCGAATCACAGGTTTCATGCGGAACGGGACGCTGTGGTCGATCAACTGGATTCCATTCGGTGGGTTCGTGCGAGTCAAGGGGGAAGACGCCTCCGACATGGAATCCGACTCGATGAATTCTCAGCCGCCGCTAAAACGCGCCTTCTTCCTTTCCGCCGGCGTGGTCATGAATGTGTTGCTGGCGATCGTGCTGATGATTCTGGTCGTCGGTGTGCAGGGCCTGCCGCACTATCGCAACTATATCGACGCTGTTTCACCGGGATCGCCAGCTGCAACGGCTGGCTGGCAAGCTGGAGACCGCATCGTCGCCATCAACGGCAATGAGGTTGAGCGTACGCAGGAGATCGTGAATACCACCCGATCGAGCGCCGGGCAGGAAATCGCAATCACCCTGGAGCGACGCGGCAATCTTGTCGAGACCATTCTGATTCCGCGCGAAAACCCGCCGGAAGGACAGGGCCGCGTTGGGGTCAATCTTGCCGAACGGACCTCGAGCGATGTCTTCGTGGAGCAGGTGGCGGCAGGGTCAAGCGTTGACGAAGCCGGTTTACAGCCTGGCGATCGGATTGTCATTGCAAACAATCGCGAAATGACCGACGCCTACGTGCTGCGTACTGAACTGTCGAGATACGAAGGGGCTGCACTCCCCGTTCAGGTCGAGCGCAACGGAGAGATGTTCGAGACGACCATCAATGTGCCTCGCACGGTGACAGGCGAGAGCCTCGCCTTTACGGCAGGATTTGAAGCACTTCGGGAAAGCCCGATATTTGAGGATGTGCCTGCGATTCAGGTCATACCACGGGGCTTCCAGGAGGCCTACAACGCGACAAGGCTGATGTTCAGCAGCATCAGATACCTGTTTTCCAACACCGATCAACTTGGCCAGGTAGCGGGTCCTGTTGGGATGGGCCAGCTCACCAGCGAGCTGATCGAGGAAAGCACCCTTCCACCATGGGTCACACTCGCGAACCTGGCAATTATTCTTTCTCTGAACCTGGCGATCCTGAATCTGTTGCCTTTGCCCGCGCTCGATGGCGGAAGGCTGCTATTTGTTCTTATCGAGGTGATTCGCGGCAAGCGTATCCCGCCTGAACGAGAGGGGCTGGTGCACATGGTCGGAATCGTGGTCCTCATAGCCCTGATGTTTGTCATCGCTTTCAACGACATCAAGCGGATCATCGGCGGTGACTCTTTCCTGAATTAAAACGAGGAGTCTGAAATCATGCTCGTTGCCCCCCGTCGCCCTACTCGGGTTCTTCACGTTGGCGATGTTCGTGTCGGCGGCGACAACCCAGTGGTGGTCCAGTCGATGGCGACCGCCGACACTCGCGACCCAGCGGCGACCCTGGCACAAATCTGGGATCTGGCGGACGCTGGATGTGAGATCGTCCGCATCGCGGTTCCTGATAGAAAGGCCGCTGCTGCGCTGCCGGATATCGTGCCACATGCAGCGGTTCCACTGATTGCCGACATTCATTTCGAGCACACTCTGGCTTTGAAGGCGCTCGATGCCGGAATCCATGGTCTTCGGCTCAACCCTGGCAATATTCGAAAACATGAAGATGTCGTAGAAGTTGTCAAGAAGGCGAAGGAGCGCAATACGCCCATCCGGATTGGCGTCAACTTCGGCTCGGTAGCGCCAATGACACCCGAATTCGTTGATGAAATGGCTGAACGGAACGCGACACAGGTCGATCTCCGAGCCGAATGGATGGTGCGATCCGCTCTCGGGCACATCAGGATCCTGGAGGATCTCGACTTTGGAGAGATCAAGGTCAGCCTGAAGGCATTCGAGGTGCCTGTGATGATCGAGGCATACCGCCGATTCGCCGCCCTGCCGAATGACTACCCGTTACATCTTGGAGTCACCGAAGCAGGAACACCGAGGGCTGGCAGTGTCCGGTCTGCAGTTGGAATCGGCACGCTGCTCGCGCTCGGCATCGGAGACACCATTCGCGTATCCCTCACAACCGATCCGGTGGAAGAAGTCTTTGTCGGATTCGAGATTCTGAAGTCG
>JBGTJM010000304.1:0-4460 GCA_041745115.1 Thermomicrobiales bacterium | reverse complement strand
AAGGCGCCCCAGCAGCTTCACTATCGATGTTTTTCCCGCGCCGTTCTTGCCCACCAGCGCGATGGTTTCGCCGGGATTGATGACGAACGAGACGTTTTCCAATGCCGGCTCGTCGATACCGGGATAGGTAAAGGAGACGTTCCTGAACTCGATGCCTTTTTCGAATGGGACGCGCACAGGAACTGGACTCTCCGGCGCCTCGATATCTGGCTGTCGGTCGAGCAGATCATAGAGCGTCGAGAGGTAGAGTCCGTGCTCGTAGATTCCCTGCACACCACCCAGAAGACCAAGGAACGACTGTTGCACCTGCTGGGCGGCCTGGACGAAAACGGTCAATTGTCCGAGTGTGATGAAGCCTCGCAATGCCTGCAGGGCGACATAGAGGAAGGTCAGGGAAGACGCCACGATCGTCAGGGCTCCCCAACCGAAACCGGCCAGATATCGACGCACAAGGAGTTGGCGGGTTTCCTTGTAGTAGTTGTTGGCAATTCCGCTGTACCGGTCGATGAAATGATCGCCAAGCGAAAAGAGCTTGATTTCCTTGTTGTAGGTGTCTGTCGTCATCACTGTTGTGAGGTAGGACATCATTCGCCGGGTTGGCGAGAGCCGGCGCATCTGCTGGAAGCCCTGCCAGCCATACCTTGAGCCAGAAATGAAGGCCGGAATAGGCGAGAGTAGCGCCGCAACGGCGATCCAGGGAGAGAGTGCAAGTAGCAAGCCCACCATGGTGGAAAAGGTGATTCCGGATCGAATGAGTCCGAAAACACTCGAGACCATCTGAACCGGCCGGTTGGCTGACTCCTGCTGAGCCTGCTGCAATTGATCGTAATAGGCGGCGTTCTCGAAGTCGGCGAGGTCCAGCGAGTTGGCGTGGCTCATGATCGACTGCTGCACGTGTATTGCCAGGCGTTCCTGCAGCAGCTGCTGGCTGATATTGCTGAGCGTCTGGAAAAGACTGCCGCCGAGAAAGATCAGCAACTGCATAACCGCAATGATGACGATCGGCCGGACGAACTCATTGCCTCCTCCGCCGGAGATTCCGGCGGCAACTTCGTCGATGAGCTGACCGGCAAGCCAAACCTGAGCGGCCGGAATGACACTGAGCAGGATCGTCATCGTGGCCAGTGCGATCGTCAACAGCCGACTTGTTTGCCAGACGAGCTGAAAGACCCGGCGGGTCGAGCTCCAGGTTTCGCGAACGCCCTTGCGGACGGCGTCCCAGTTCAGCAATAGGCGTCGCCTGCTTTTGCCATTTGGAGCCGGTGTGGTCGGCCGCCGGGATTTCGATGGTGAACCGGCGTGGAATCCACGGCCATTGCCACCGCCGTGATAGTTGTCTTGCAAGTGATTTCCTGTGTCGTTCGAGAGTTGAGGGGACCGAGGGCTTCGATGCGGGAGCCCTATGGATTCAACAGACTATGATCGCGGAACGTTCCTCAATCTGGCAACCGGTAGAGCGAGTTAGTCCTTCTGGGCAGGTAGTGTGACTGGCTTCAGGCAACACACAGCGAAAGCCGTTCTGGCATATGGACGCATGCGGGACATGGGACGAGCACATTCACTCAGGAAGCTGCTGAGAGAATGAGGCTGGCATTGACGCCGCCGAAACCGAAGGCATTGGTAGCGATGTGCTCGACCTGGGCGACGCGGCCCTCGGGACCAATGATGTCCAGATCGCACTCGGGATCGATGTCCTGCAGGTTCGCGGTACCGGGAATCCAGCCTTCGTTCAGCGACATCGCGCAGATTGCGGTTTCAATGGCTCCGGTAGCGCCCAATGCATGACCATGCAATCCCTTGGTTCCGCTCATCGAGATGCGATCGGCATGTCCGTCAAGTGACAGCCGTACTGCACGACACTCGGCCGCATCGTTCAATACCGTCGACGATCCGTGGGCATTGACATAGTCAATCGCCGAAGGTTGCAAGCAGGCATCGGCGATGGCACCAGAGAGCGCGCGTGATGCCTGCACGGCGTCTGGTCGGGGTGCGGTCATGTGATGGGCGTCGTTGGTGGTGGCATAACCACCGATCAGCGCGTAAACCGTTGCACCTCTGGCCTTGGCGTGCTCGAGTGATTCCAGCGTCAAAACCGCAGCTCCCTCGGCCATCACAAATCCGTCGCGACCAGCATCAAAAGGGCGGGACGCGGTTTCCGGATCGTTGTTCCTGGTGCTGAGCACACGAATCAACGAGAACGCCCCGAAGGTCAGGGGGGCGAGTGGGGCCTCAGCTCCACCTGCAAGCATCACATGGGCTCGGCCATCCGCGATGAGGCGAGCGGCTTCGCCGATCGCGATCACTCCGGCAGCGCACGAATTTCCAAACGCGAGACTTGGCCCGGTAAGCCCATGTTCGATTGATATGTTAGAGGTTGCTGCTCCACCGAATACGGATAGGGCTAAAAGGGGGTTCACCGTCTTTGGTCCGCCAGCTACATAGGCTGAATGCTGTTCTTCTCCAAAGGCGACACCTCCGAGAGCCGACCCCATGTAGCTTCCGGCGTTCGAAGCGACCATTTCACTGGCAGTGAGTCCAGAGTCTTCCATTGCCAGTCGGGCGGCAACCAGCGCGAACTGAGAAAAGCGATCGAGGCGGCGACACTGTTGTGGGGTCAGATACGCAGAAGCGTCGAAATCGACCTGGGCCGCGACTCGGCTGTTGAACTGCGAGACATCGAACCGTTCGATTACGCTCACAGCTGACTTGCCTTTGCGCACCCCTTCCCAGAGCGCTTCGCGACCGGTGCCTACAGGCGTTATTGCTCCAATTCCGGTAATAGCCACGGGTTTTCTCATCGTGGGAACCTGGGATCCCGGCCTTCGACAATGTCCTTGATCGTCGCCAGCGTTTTGCCAGCAATCGCGCTGACGAACTGAGGGCCGACGATGTGATTGGCGATTGCACTTCCAATGAACGTCTTACCTACCACCGGCCAAAGTGGTTGGAAATCATGCTGAATCGTGACATCGACCGCGTCGTGCTGAGGATCGAACAACCAGTCGACCTCCATGCCTCGCGTGCCTCCCCAGATGTGGTGAAAGTGAATCACCGGGGTGGGCCCATCGCGCCGGATTTCCTGCTTTGCTCGCCACTTGACCGGAATTCGGCCCCGGCGGGCCGCCATCTCGACAACTTTCGAATCGCCTCCACCATCCAGAAGCTTCACCCAGCGATAATGGGGCAGTATTTCCGGCCACTTTTCGATATCAGCCGCAAATTGAACGATTTCGTCAAGCGGTCCGGCCATGCGAACCATATTCGCAGTATGAATAGCGTCCTCCTGACTATGGTCGCAACAATCTTCCGAGAAAGATCGGCGACAGTGCGTGTCGGGCTGGAGTGAAGGTCCCGAGCACCCCTGTGAGGATGTGCCCCAGGTCCGCTCGCTCCTGTAGTCGAGGTGTAGCGTAGTCCATCATCGCTGGATTGTGGATGAAGGCCTGAATGATGAGGCTCACCTGACGCTTTGTCGTAAAGGTTCGGCGGCGCAGCGCGCGGTATTCATCCAGACGTCGCGATGACGTGTTCCCGTGACGCAACGCGTTGCTGATGACCGGCGCAGCCAGCTGGGCCGCTTTCAGCGCTTCGAAGACACCGTCGCCGGTGAATGGATCGACGAAGCCAGCGGCGTCGCCGACCAGTATGTAGCCCGAACCGCAAGGTCGTGCCACCGTTCTGGCCATTGGACCGACCCCCCGGATTGCGCCGACCTGGGAAGCGCCTTCAAGTCTCGTTCGCACACCGGGAATCGCGTCGAGCGACCTCCTGAAGTAGCTGTGGACGGAGCTATCGCGGTTTGAAACCGACTGGCAACTCGACACGAATGCGACATTGGTTGTCCCGTTCTCGAGTGGAGCAATACCCGCGTAGCCATGGTCATGGACATACATTTCGCCGGTGGTTCCCTCAGGCCGCACGTTTTGAAAGTGGGCGATTAGCCCCGTTCGCCTCGGCCAACGCGGTGAGCGGTCAAGTCCGAGTGATCGGCTGACAACGGAATGATGTCCGTCTGCTCCGACAATCATCGAGGCATTCAATGTGCGGCGTTCACCGTCAATTGATGCTTCGACGCTGACCGAATCATTCTCGGCGATGCGAACGTCCCGCACGTGGGCTCGCTCGCAGAGGCTTGCTCCAGCGTCGACTGCATGGTCGACGAGGAGTTTGTCGAGCCGAAACCGGGACAGACCAAGCGCAAACTGGCCACCTCCGGACTTCTCAAAATCAGCGAGAAAGGTCTGACCTGCCGGCGCGTGAACTCGCATTGCGGTCATTCGGTGTGGTTCCTGCGACAACGCATCCTCAAGAAGACCAAGTTCGTGGAGCGCCTGAACTCCACCAGGATTGACATACTCAGAACAGGCCTTGTGTCGGGGAAAGACCGATTTGTCGAGCAGCAACACGTCGTGGCCCTGCCGAGCAAGCAACATGGCCGTAGCCGAACCAGCGGGGCCAGC
>JBGTJM010000303.1:0-6849 GCA_041745115.1 Thermomicrobiales bacterium | reverse complement strand
TTGACATTCTGACCCTGTTCGGCCACAGGATCATCGTAGCAGGGGAAATCACCTCCGAGAATCGATACCTTTCTGTCGACGATCCACTGCATGGCTGGAAGGTCATAGTGCGGACTCTGTGCGACGAAGACGGAGCCATCGTCCCACCAGTGGCGCTCCCAGCCGGTGGAAACAAGCAGCGCGTCGCCAGGATCGAGCTCAGTTACCGCAGACTCGAGATCCGAGACCGTGATGTGTTCAGATGCCTGTTTCGGGATAATGGCGATCGTGGCCGGGACGAAGAGGTCTTCTATCGGTACCTGATCGATGCTCAGCCGGTCTCCGATCAGGTGCTTGGCTGTCTCCAAATAGGTTCCTGCCAGAGTCGGCATGGCAAACCAGTCGGCTTCCCAGCCCTGCTCGGGAATTGTCGCGAAACGGCGCTGCTCGAATCGAGGCATATCGGGAATCATCGCCCGATACGACCACATTTCCGGCGACAGTGTCCCGGTGATGTCGAGTCGCTGATTGCCCATAGAGCCTCCCTGAAATCTGACTACCAATAGCTCATTGCGTCCGTGAAAAGGCGCCGAAGATCGTCTGGTTCTGCTGGTCTCGGCGAGAGTTTGGTGACGCGATGCTGGGGGATGGTGCCTGCGACAAGCGCGTCGAGGTCGTCTGCCGAGAAGCCGACGGCGGCCAGTCCATTCGGCATGCCTGTTTGCTGCATGATTTCGATCAGGCGCCGAGCAAGGGCCTCGCCGGCCATCTCGAGCGGTATGTCACCGACATCTGCTCCCAATAATCTTGCGGCTTCGAGGTGGCGTTCAGGGTTGGCCGATGACGTAAAGCGAAAGACCGCTGGAGCGTTCAGGATAACTGACATGCCATGTGGCACGATCGGGCGGTCGACGTTGTATCCCTCGGGAGTGAACGTACGAACCATGCCCGAAACGGGATACGACATGCCGTGGGGAAGGTGCACGCCGGCGTTGCCAAAGCCGATTCCGGCGTAGGCAGCAGCCAGCATCATCGCGCCGCGAGCTTCGATGCTCTCTGGGGACGCCATCACTTCCGGCAGGAATCTCGCCACCATTTCCATCGCCTTCATTGCCCAGATATCGCTGATCGGGTTGGCGCCCTGGTACGCGGGTCGCAGACGGGGATGGTTGGGAGCTGGTCGATGGTCGAAGGGAATCGCGGTATAGGACTCGATGGCATGACTGAGTACGTCGAGTGCGGAACAGGCTGTGACCATTGGCGGCATCGAAACGGTGTTGAGCGGGTCGAGGATTCCGAGAGATGGCCGGAGTGCCCGGTGGGCGATACCCGTTTTGGCGTGCATCGCTTCGAAGTCGAAGATCGCCACTCCGGTCGTTTCACTGCCGGTTCCGGCAGTGGTTGGGACCGCGACGAGCGGCTTGAGGCGTCCTGGAACGGGTGTGCCTTGTCCAATCGGTGGATTGACGTAGGTGAGCAGATCCGCAGGGTAGGTCGAATACAGATTGGCCGCTTTTGCAGTGTCGATAACCGAACCGCCGCCGACGGCGAGAAAGCCATCGAAGCCACCTTCTTTCGCGACGGCTATCGCGTCGGCAAATGATTGGTCAGTCGGTTCGATCCGTACCTGGTCGTAGACCACGGCCTCGACGCCTTCTCTCGCGCAGGAGTCGATCGCAGTTTCGACTGCAAGACTCGAAACGAGATTGGCGTCGGTGACGAGAAGGACGCGTTTGCATCCAAGGTTCGCCAGGTCAGCGCCGCATTCTCGCGTGGAGCCGGGGCCGAACTTGATTGCCGAGGTGTCCATTGTGAATGTCGCATCAAACGGCACGGAAGCTCCCCTTCCCGGAGATCGAACACTGGCGGAATTATCCCCCGAAATGGATTGGGTGTGCGGTGCGCTTGGAGAGGGTGTCAGTGAGCGAGCGAGAGCTCACCGCGCGGTCCGATCAGGAGCGGGATCGGATCGATCAGGTCGCCAGCGAAGTTTCCGGCTTCGTCCCACTTACGCCAGGCAAGGATGACTGGAGCAGGTAGCCATGGATCAGCAATGATTCGCGCCGCATAGAGGGTGCCCGAACCGTCGGCGAGAAGTGGTTGGGACATCGTCAACTGAAACGGTCCCATTGGGCTGTCGCCGACCAGGTAGTGAGATCCGTTCCAGCTCGTACCGAGCGATTGCTGCATGTCGCTGTGTTGAGCGGTGCAAAAAAGCAATATCCATTTACCGCCGAGCGTCAGGACCTGGGGAACTTCGATTTCACCGAATTGTCGAGGAGTTTGCAGCGGGCCGAGATGCTCCCACCTGCGAAGGTCGGGCGATCTGGCCAGCCCGACTACGCCCCTTGAATCTCGTGGTTCCGTTGTTGAGGAGGCAGTGAAGTACATGAGCCACTCGCCGTCGTGTCGGATCACCCATGGGTCCCGGCAGTCTTCCGGGAAATCGCCTTCGTGGTTCCAGGTGTGGTACCAACGTTGATCGGCGACAAGGAGTTCGCTTTCCAGTCTGGTCCATTCGCCAAGGTCCGGAGAAGTGGCCGCGCCAATCCGCTGAATTCGGCCACTTTCGGCCCGATTACGTCCGGTATAGAAGGTCCACCAGAGACTGCCGTCGCGAATAGTGCTGCCGGTCCATGTCGTGTAGTCGTCCCATGCCCCTGGTGGTCCCGGTTCGAGGGCTGTCCCCAGGTATTTCCAATCCCGAAGATCAGAAGAGACCGCGTGACCGATAGTGGCTAGGTTGTGCCGGTCTTCAGGATCCGGGATTGAGCGAGGAGCCTGCAGGAAAAAGATATGAAATGAGTTGGCCGGCGCCATTCTTGGCGCCAGCCAGAAGTCCCAGATAATCCAGTTGGCAAGGCGCAGGGGCAAACAGGCTAGCCTTTCACCGCGCCAGCTGTCAGGCCCGCCAAAATCTTCCTCTGGAATACAAGCACAAGGACGACGAGCGGAACGGTGACCACAACAGACGCAGCCATGATACTTCCCCAGGGCTCATCAAACTGGGTGCTGCCGCGGAAGCTGGCGATTGCCGGTTGGACAGTACGTGCCTCGTACGTATTCGTGAACGTGAGCGCGAAAAGGAACTCGTTCCATGCCGCTATGAACGCCAGGAGCCCGGTTGTTACCAATCCTGGCAATGCCAGCGGCAGAAGAATCTTGTAAAAAGCCTGGAATGGTGTTGATCCATCGACGAGCGCAGCTTCCTCCAGTTCGCCCGGCATGGCCTTGAAGAAATTCGCCAAAACCCATACCGTGAATGGAAGGGTAAAAGTCATATACGTAAATACTAGGCCCTGCATGGTGTTGTACAGGTTGAAACGGCGGATCATCTCAAAGAGTGAACCGAGGATTGCAATCGCCGGAAACATGGTCATCGCGAGGATGATATAGAGGATGACACTTCGGCCCCGGAATTTCAGTCTGCCGAGAGCATATGCGGCCATAGATCCGACCACGAGGGCCACCCCTACTGTCACCAGAGAGATGATGATCGAGTTCCTTAGGGCCAGAATGAAGTCCCGCTGATTGAAGACGTACTCCAGGTTACCCCAGTAAATTTCCGAGGGAAGATACCGGGTTGGCGTGGCACTAATGTCCGCGTTTGGCTTGATGGCTGCAAGAAAAGCCCAGGCAAACGGAAAAATCGTGTAGACGAGAACGAAGGCAACGAGTAGCCAGAAGAGGACTTTGGCGACAATATCCCAAGGCTTTACGCGACGCCGCTTGAATTGCGTCGGGGGGGGTAGTCTAGCTGGATCGAACGCGGTTGCCATTTACGTCTCCTCCACCCGAATCAATCGCGTATAGATCAGGACGAAGACGCCAATACAGAGAAAGATGATGACACTCGACGCAGAGGCTCTCCCCAGCCGGTCACCGTCCACGAGGGTCTGTTGCGTGAAGATAGACAGTGTCAGTGTCTCGACCTTGTAGCCGAACATGACGTAGATAACGTCGAAAACCCGAAACGCATCCAGCGTCCGGAAGATCAGCGCAACGAGGATCGCTGGCTTGAGGAGAGGAAGTGTAATTTGCCAGAACTGCTTCCACTTGTTGGCACCATCAACCACTGCGGCCTCATAGACGTCTCCGGGAATGATCTGCAAGCCGGCCAGGATCAGGAGCGCCATGAACGGCGTTGTTTTCCACACATCGACTGCGATAGCGCTCGGAAGCGCCAAGTTTGGCCGCGCCAGAAAGGCGATCTTTTCGTCGGGGAAGATGCCTGCCAGATTGTCACCAATAAACGGAATCCATGAGACCGTCTTGGGCAATTGGTAAACGAGTAAGTCATTGATCACGCCATAGTTGTCGTTGAGCATGTATGCCCAGAGACGTGAGGATACGACGGTTGGGATCGCCCACGGAATTAGGATCGCGGCACGCACCAGGCCCCGAGCGGGGAACTGCGAGTTGATGATCAGAGCCACGATTACGCCTAACAGCAGCTCTATCGATACGGAGATGATCGTGAATCGCACGGTGTTCCCGAACGCGGTTCGGAACGTGTCGCTCTCCCAGAGAAATCGGTAGTTGTTGAGGCCTATGTTCTCGACTGCGCGGCTGCTTGCAAGCCTGGCGTTTGTAAAGCTGAGGCGAAAGCTCTGTACCAATGGATAAAAGGCTACCAGCGCCACAATGAGCACGCTGGGCAGCACCATGAGCCAGGCGAGTCGTTCTCTGCTCTTGGCCCAGGAGGCCTGGGGAGCGTCGCTTACCCGGATTGCTGGCTCATCTACAGGCACAACCGGCGCAGGTGCAGGAACATGCTGGCTCATGACTCATCCCGCTCCGTCGATAGGGCCGGGCGGTCATGCCTGCCGCCCGGCCAGAAAACGCCACGTGATGGGTCCGGACGATTGCCCGGATTTCTGGCTAGTCCCCTTCCAGAATTGCGGTCATCTCATTTTCCATCGACGAGGCAGCGTCCTCCGCGCTTTTGGACCCTGAGACCACCTGGTTCAACTGCTGGTAGTAGACAGTCGATATCTCCGGGTAAATGTCGCCCGTTTGTGCCGACGGCCGACCAACCGCAGCCTCGAAAACCGGCTTGAGCCGCGGGATAAACTCGTTTGCCGCCTCAACATCCGGATCGTCGTAAACCGACTCGATCGTCGGCAACATTGATCGCTCGACAGCCAACGCCTTCTGCATCTCTGGGCTGGCCAGGTACTTGGCCAGCTCTATGGCTGCTTCCTGATTTTCTGAGTACCTGGAGACGAACATGCTCCAGCCACCAAGGGTGGCCGCGCTCACATCTTCAGGCCCATCACCCTTCGGCAAGGGAGATATACCGACATTACCGGCAATGAATTCGCTTTCCTGGCTACCCGCATATTGATACGGCCAGTTGCGAGAGAATGCCGCGTTTCCGGCGACCCAGACGTTGAAGGTCTCAGGCTCGGTGTAGGTGGTGACGCCCTCCGGTGAGATGCCGTTGACCCACGACGCTGCTCGGGACATAGCCGCGATCGCCTGCTCATTGTTGACGGTCACATTGCCATCGGTATCGATAATAGTGCCGCCTCCCTGAGAGACTTGCCACTCGAGCCCGTTGCAGGTCAATCCTTCATACGCTCTGCCCTGCCAGACGAACCCTGTGAAATCGGGATTCTCGGCATTCTCGCCCTCCATAATTGCTTGAGCGGAGGATTCGAGCTCGGACCAGGTAGTTGGCGGCTCCAGCCCGTACTTGTCAAGCAGATCCGTTCGGTAGTAGAGCAGTCCGGCGTCCGTAAACCACGGAATTCCGATCAGATTTCCATCAACGGTATTCGTGTCTACAAGCCCAGGGAAGAAACCGTCAATTGCGTCCCCCATGGCATCCTGGACTGGCACCGCGTGCTCCGCTACAACGCCCGGCCAGATCACATCGATCTGATAGACATCGATATCCGATGCCTGGGCCGCGAACTGCTGACGCATTTGCTGCAGCCGGGCATCAGTCTGATTTTCACCAAGGATGTAGTTGACCTCTATCCCCGTCGCCTCGGTGAACTTGGCTACAGCATTCTGGAAGAACGGGGTATTGGGGTCTGACGAGGAGGATCCCATAATGGCAATCTGCGCGCCTGAAAGATCGGTCCGCAGTCCATCGGGTATGACAATCGTGCTGCCGGCGTCAGGATCCGGGATAGGCGTTCCTTCGTCCTGAGCGAAAACCGTAGAGCGTGATCCACCAAGAACCATCATTACGGGAGCCAGCAGGCCGAGTGCTGTGGCTTTGCCAATCAGTTCTCGCCGACCGATCCGTCCGCTGAGGTACTCGCGAACCAGGCCATTAGCGGTTGGTTTCTGATGTCGAGGCATGTCTTTCCTCCTAGTAGTTCAAATGGCGTCGCTTTTGACGACCTCGGTTGTTGCTACGCAATGCCGTCAGGGCAAGCGCCCACCAGACTGGAGTGCGGATACCCAACAGAGATGGCTATCCGGCGCATCGTCGTTTAGCGGAGTACTTTCCTCCTTTCTTGAGATGTTATCCCAGATGGCCCTAACTGAGGTCCGTTCAGGTGTCGACTTGCTGCACTTGAACGTTGGCGCCTGCTTGGAAGTTGATTATAGCGAATGCACCGCTACTGGGTGTAGTGATTAGAACAGTTCGCGAACTGCAGGATAGAGCTGCCGATAAATAGCGTACCGATCGTCGTAAAGTGCTTGGTTCTCGAGGTCTGGTTGGTTGACGACCTGGTCGCTCAGGAACAGGGAGATGGACGACCATTCGGCGAATACACCTGTGGCCATTCCGGCAATGAACGCCACACCCAGACTCGATCCTGGATGGCCACCGAACGACTCGACCTTCTTTCCCAGGACATCGGCTGCTATCTGCCTCCAGATGCCGCTGCCCACGCCGCCGTTCGTGGC
>JBGTJM010000302.1:0-5765 GCA_041745115.1 Thermomicrobiales bacterium | reverse complement strand
CGGCCATCGCTCTTGCTGCCCGCTGTCCAAGGACGTACGACGCAGTCAGCATCACATTCAAGTCGGTGAACCAGAATTTGTCGTCAAACTCGAGAAACGGTTTCGGTCCATGAAACGGAGCCGCGTTACTCACGAGGATATCGAGTTTCCCGTCAACAAGGCCAAGTGTTTCCTCCATGAGCAGGTCGCAGTTCTCAACAGTGCCGACATCGCACTGTACCGCCTCGGCCTGAACACCCAACTCCTCGACTTCTACTTTAACCGCTTCGGCCGCCTCGAGCCTGATGTCCGCCAGGACAACTTTGGTCACTCCCTCTTCTGCGAATCGAAGAGCGGTAGCCCGACCAAATCCACTTCCTCCACCAGTGATCACCGCTGTGCGTCCAGCCAACCGGGGTCCTGCCATGTCGTGAACTCCTCCTCCGACTATTCCAGATCAAGTTTGCTCATCGAGCAATTGCAATACGTTGATAAAAGGGATAGAGAATGGCCTTTGACGGGTTCCATCCACTCAGCTGCCTGGAGTGAACCCAGACATCTTGCGGCACTATCAGCGGGACATACGGAAGCTCGTCCGCGCAGATGAGCTGCGCACGTGTGGCAGCTTCCTGCAGCTCTATATCCGTTTCGGCTCTGAGCCAACGGTGGTACGCATCATCCAGCGCGGGTATCGATGCGTGCTGCCAGTTCGGCCTTGGCATCCCCCAGCTTGCGGTGAATCCAATCGCTGCGTCGACCGGGTCTTGCCAAAGCCATTTGTTTATGAAGCTGGCCGGCCCTGCGCTGACGGCCTCATAAAAGGCCTTAAAACCGAGTATGGGCTGGAGTTGCATTGCAACACCTATTTCACGAAGTTGCTTCCGCAAACCTTCGGCCAAGCGTTTGTGAATTACATCATCCTGAATCACGCATTCAAATTCGAGTCTCGCGTTGCCTCGAACGCGAATGCCGTCCTCACCAACGGTCCAACCGGCTGCCTGTAGCGCCGACGCGGCTCCGCCTTTGTCAAAGCGTCTGCCCTGTTCGACCTTGGGATCGTAGAACTCACCTTCTCGTGAAATCGGGCCGTATGTAGGAGAGCCGTAGCCAAGCACCGCCTCGTGAACGAGCGATTCTCGGTCGATACCCATCGACAGGGCCCTCCGGACCATCGCATCATCGAATCCAAGATCAGTGCGATCCCAATTCAATGCCAGATAGGCATTCGACGCCTGGCTAAACCTGACAACCCGAAACCGAGCGTCGGCTTCCAGTCGAGCAACGTCTTCGTAGTCCGGCCCATGGATACAAAGAACGTCGCCTCTTTCCAGTGCTGCGACTCGCTCCTTGGGATCGAGCATCGCTGTCCACTCGATGCGATCGACAGGTGCACCACGACCATTTCCTGCGTTCAGAAAATCAGCTGGGGACCCCGCGTACTCCGGCCATCGTTCAGCTACCACCTCCTCCGTACTATGGCTTACCAGTCGGAATGGCCCAGTTCCATCCGCAAACGCGTGTCCTGATCCGCTTGGGTCGGCAGCGCGGCGGACCTCATTGTGAACTGCCGTATGTGTTCCCCAAAGCAGCGAAGGTAGGCGCACATAAGGAAAATGGGTGGTTATTACAAGGCTCTCTGGACTCTCTGCGAAGAGCTTGTCCACGGGATCCCAGTACCAGAGCTGTTTGCCCCCATGAAATCCCCAGCGGAGCCGATCGAGTGCCTCCACGATCGACGCAGCGTCGCATACATCCCCTGAGTGATATCGCAACCCTGGGCGAATGTGAAAACGCCAAGTGAGCTTGTCGCCAGAGATCTCCCACCGATCGGCTAACCCAGGATGAGCTTTTCCGTCGGGTCCTTTGACCACAACTGTTTCATAAATCGCAACACTTGGGGGGTCGATGTGGTCTCCGAAAGGGTCGAGGCGGCTCAGCGGGTAGTCAAATCCTTCACGCAAGGTCACCACGTTGATCCCCCAATCTTCGAAGGCCTGGCTTTACCGAATCGCACAGCATGCATCAAGAAACGGGCGTCCCAATGTCTTCAAGTTACCCACTATTTGTCCTTGTAGCGTTCGTGCCAGTCCACGCCTTGCCATGTCAGGAACGTCGTCGGTGTAATCTTGAAGAGCCATCGCGGGTTGTTTAGGGTCGGAACCAGGTAATCGGGTCCATGCTCCCCGAGATACCGCACAGACATTCGCTCCGCGATCTTCACCCATTGCCCTCCGACATTCGGTTCCTCTACAAGCTCAGCCAATCCTTGGACCGTCACCTTTCGATACGGTTTCTGATCGTCGTCAATGCTCAAGCCGACTTTTGGGTTGCTTGCCAGCAAGGATGCCCACTTGCTCTTCTTTCGAGCGATCACCCAGAAGGTACCTTCGTCCGACTGCCACTCAAACCAGATCGGCACGATGTACGGAAACCCTGACTCGTCTATCGCCGAAAGGCGCGCCAGCACCCCTTCACTGAGAAAATCATCGACCTCGGCAATTGCCATGCCTCCGATCTTCCCCCGCCAGCTCTGAGTCGTTTCGGCTGCCTCCATGGTTAGTTCTGTCCTCCAATGTGTAGATCGAGCTCAAGCACTCACTGTTTACTCGACATTCCGCCCGACTCTTCCCGCTAGACGATGTTCCGCGGAACACCGAGTTTCCGGAAAACATCTGCGGCGGCAATAATGTGGCGCTTACCATCCGTCAATGATATTCCCAGGTGGCCGGGAAGGTGAGCGTCGAAATCGATCTCGGCAAGCTTTGCCACAGTCGCTGCATAGTCCTGTATCGAACAGTCCGGAACATTCTGAAGGAATATCGTTCCGCCAAAGAACACGACATCCCCTTGAATCAGGTACGTTCGTTCCCCTCCTGTAACAAGGAACGATATGTGCCCGGCGCAATGCCCGGGGGTCTCGATGACTTCCACTTCCAGCCGCCCAACCGAGAAGGTATGCCCCTCAACCAGATCGCCAGTGGCAGGGCTCGGATTTAGCCTGTAGTCAGCTGGAAAGTATCCAGCGGCTTTCGCTGCCGGTAGGCTCACTTGCTCCTCATCGCCCGCTTCCAGCGTTCGAGCCGTCAATGGAGAAGCGTGAATTTCGCAGTCCAATAACTCTCTCATCTGCGACGCTCCCCCCATGTGGTCCGTGTGATAGTGGGTCAAGAGCAATCGAGAAATCCTGGAAGGATCGCAGCCACTTCGCTCGATCATCTGAACGACTTTCTCAGGGTCTCCTGCCGTGCCACCAATGCCCGCATCGATCAGCACCAGGTCGTCTCCGCCATCGAGCAAATAGACATGACAGTCACCTGGAGAAGTAAGGCTGAAGCCGAACGCCCCGCCGCCCACCAGGCACACATCGGATGTAAGCCGCAATTCGATCCTCCCTGCTAGGCACTCTCGGTGGGCAAACCCCGCCCTTCGAGTTTCGAAAAAAGCAGTTGAAGCTCCCGCGCTGTCTATGCCATTACCAAAAATGCTTTCCACAAACCGAAGTTCCGAAGATGATATATTATAAATCCCGTTCCGCGAAATCGTGAGTCGAACCACTTCCAGCTCTGCTCCTTCGACGTTTACCCGGACTGTCATTGGCAGACAGGTAGCGGCCAATAGATGACCAAGTCTATTCTTATCCAATCAAGGTAAAGTTGAGAGATTCAGATAAGGAAATGCGAGTTGGAATGTGACCAGCGGCGATCTGATTAGTTCAGTTGAACTTGTCTACAAGCGAACCAGGCACGACATCGTCTCCGGAGAGCTGGCTCCTGGAACACCGTTGCGATTGCAGGAACTGGCTGCTCGAAATGGCGTAAGCATGATTCCGGTGCGAGAGGCGCTGCGACTGCTCGAAGCAGAAGGGTTCGTCGACATCCTGCAGAATCGTGGAGCCCGAGTCGCTCCATTGTCCGTCGAGGACATGGTCGACGTCTATCGCACCCGCATCGTGCTTGAAAGCGAAGCGCTCCGCCAATCCGTGCCTTTCGTGACGCCGAAAACGATTGCAAAGGCGCGCCGGCTCAACGCCAAACTTGGACTCCAGAAAAAGAGAAAAGGGTATGTGGTCTACGAGGACCATCGTGAGTTTCACTTCACCCTTTACGAACCGTCTGGATCGCGCTGGCTACTCCGACTGATTACCAGCGTTTGGGATCACACCGAGCGCTACCGCCGTCAGGTTTCACGTCGAGTCACCCCCGCTGCTACCGTCGACGAGCACGAGCGCATTGTTCTGGCGGTTGAGCAGGGCGACGCGGATGCCGCTGTTCGGTCGCTCCAGGATCATCTGGAAAAATCAATCCTGACCCTAACTGCAGATTTCGAGGAGCAAGCTGCAAAGCAGCATTCAGCAAGCAGTGGTCCTGGCTCGGAGCCGTACATCCGCTGACAAATCACGCATCCATGATCGACTGAGCTTTGTCCAGCCTATTGCCATTGGGAGCGACTTCGTATAATTTATAACAATGCCGGACCAAGCGGATACGGTAGGTTTCCAGGTTCGCCTATCGCAGATGGCTCGCTTGCCTATCTGCGAAGGAGTGAGAAAGGAGAGACCAGATGGGTGATGATCGGCGGAATCAAGGCGCATTGTCAGCATTGTTGACTGATTACAGTTCGTCTCAGGTTAACAGGCGACAGTTCATGAAGCGAGCAGCGGCCCTCGGAGTCGGCGCATCAGCGGCGGCTGGAATGCTGGCAAACATTGGTGCTGGGGGCGCTTTTGCTCAGGATGCCGATCCGGTTCAGGGCGGCCGATTCACTTGGGGCTACGACCGAGACGTAAACAAGCTCGATCCGGTTGCAAGCGGCTGGGCTGATCCCGGTTACAACGCACTTTACGAGTACACCATGATTCGGCACCCGGAGACAGGCTTGCCCGTCCCAGCGCTCGCAGAATCTTGGGAGATTTCGGACGACGGCCTGGAGTGGCGACTGAAAATTCGCGATGGCATTACCTTCCAGTCGGGTGAACCATTAACTGCCGAGATCGTTGCCGCCAACTTCGACGTGTTCCGGGATCCGGAAACAGGCCAGAATGCCATTTTCTGGGCGACTGTGACCGATGTCACCGCGGAAGAAGGCAACGTTGTCGTTGTCACGACCTCAGCGCCTTTTGCAGCATTTCCCGAAACGCTGGCAACAGAATATTCCATGCCATACAACCCAGCAGTTCGCGAAGAATTGGGGGATCAGTTCGGCGCCACTGGAGCCGATGGCACCGGCCCATTTACCTTGACCAATTTCGCTCCGGGTCAGGAAGCACTACTGACCAAGTGGGACGGTTACCATGGTTCAAACATCGAGTTTCTGGAGAACTCTGGGCCAGCGTATATCGACGAGCTTCGCTTCGTCCCAATTCTCGAAGCCGGGAATCGCGCAATTGAGATAGAGTCGGGCAACGTCGATGCAGTTACCAATCCGGGTGGTCAGGATGTCGAGCGCCTTGCCGCAAATCCGGACCTCGTCGTCGTTGAGTTCCCCCAGCCTTCGAATGTTATCCTATCTCTGAACCATCAGGACACCTCCCTCGGCTTCGACGATATCCGCGTCCGCCAGGCAATCTCTCACGCGATTGACCGGGAAGGAATTGCCCAGGCGGTCTACTTTGGACACGCAACGCCAACTCAAGGCCCGATTGCTTCCAACTGGAAGTGGTACGAACCTGGGGTAGAGGCGTTCAACCAATTTGATCCAGAGTTGTCGAAGTCGCTGCTCGAGGAAGCAGGATGGGTCGAAGGATCCGATGGCGTTCGAGAGAAGGACGGAGTCAGGCTCTCCTGGAC
>JBGTJM010000301.1:0-7581 GCA_041745115.1 Thermomicrobiales bacterium | reverse complement strand
ACTGCGAAATGCGACTCCACCCATTGTGGCCTACGCCGGTGTGCTGGCAGGGTTTCTCTTTGCGGGGACTGTCGTGGTCGAGTGGGTGTTCGCCTATCCCGGCGCAGGACAGCTGGCTCTGCAATCGGTTGCCAGCCGTGACCTGCCGGTCGTTCTCATGTTCGTGACGGTGACTGCGCTGATCATCACGATTGCCAACTTTCTTGCCGATGTCATTTCGATTGTGATCGATCCACGCCTGCGCTCCGAATATGCCTCGGCGGCTGATGGGACGGGTTGATGGCAGCACCTGCGACGGTTCGTCATCTGCGAGGCTGGTCCATCGTCGACCCCACCGGATCGGCGTCGATTCCAGGTCCTCAACGAAGTCCCTGGCCCCTGCAGGCGAAGCTGGGATTGCTGTTTCTGGCGTTGATTCTCCTATTTGCTGCGTTCGGACCACTTGTTGCCAGCACGGGTCCCGAGCAACAGAATCTGTCTGGCAGGCTGGCGAAACCGGTGTTTCTGGGAGGAACATGGGACCACCCGTTGGGAACCGACCAGCTCGGGCGGGACATGCTTGCCCGAATGGCAGTGGGAACGCGACTGTCGCTGGCGATTGGGATGGTAGTGACACTGCTGGCAAGCACACTAGGGGCAATCCTGGGGCTGGTCGCCGCCATCACCGGAAGAAGAACGGACCGCGCTATTGCGTTCGCGGTCGATGTGCAGATAGCTCTGCCGGTCGTGGTGTTCGCTATCGCTGCGAGCGCGCTTTTCCAACCCGGCATTGCGGTGGTCGTCGGTGTTCTGACCTTTACGGGATGGGTTTCTTACCAGCGAGTGGTTCGAGCCCAAACCCGATCACTGCTCGGCTCTTCGTTCGTGGAGGCCAGCCGATCAATTGGCGGGTCGAGACGCTGGATCGCCAGGAAGCATCTGCTGCCAAACGCGATCGGACCGGTGATCGTGATTGCCACGCAGCAGGTAGCTGCAGTGATCCTCTTCGAATCAGCTTTGAGCTACCTCGGTTTGGGTGTTCCGCCAAACCAGATCACGCTTGGAGGAATGGTGGCTGGTGGGCGGGAAGCCATGCTGGCGGCGTGGTGGGTTCCAGCGTTGCCTGGTGCAGTCATTGCCCTGGTGGTACTGGGGTTGAACTTGTTTGGAGATGGTTTGCGGGTTCATTGGGATCCGCGCTCGAGAACGGTTTCGCAATAGCGAGTAGAGAGAAGGATGTGATGAGTACGAACAAACGAATCAGGCCAGCGGATCGAAGCAGATTTGCAATGAATCGAAGAGACTTGCTCGTAGCTGGCGGCGCAATGACCATGGGTTTTGCTGGGTTTCCGTTGTTGGTGTCACACGCCGGCGCTCAACCGCCGGCAGAACGGCTGGTAGTCGACCTTGCGACCGAGCCAGGGAGTCTCGACCCTGCAACCACGTACGACGCTGATGGTTGGTCGATCGTCCACTCGATCTACGATTCGCTGCTTCAGTACGGAGAGAACGGAGAGCTCGAACCTCTCCTTGCTGAATCCTTCGAGCTGGTCGACCCGCTCACCTATCGCGTCGTTCTCCGAGATGGCATCGTGTTTCACAACGGTGAAATCCTCAATTCTGAGGCGATCGCTTTTTCTCTTGCACACATCACTGATGAAGCAACCGGATCACAGGTGGCCGGAAACTTTGCGGTCATCGAGCGCATCGAAATCATCGATGAACTGACGGCTGATCTGAAATTGACTTCGCCAGCGCCCTGGCTTCCGGCTCAGATCGCGGCGTGGCTCGTGATGCTCCCACCCGTTTATGCATCTGAGAACGATTTCATTGCTGATCCGGTGGGAACCGGTCCCTACACTTTTGGTTCCAGGGCGCTGGGTGATCGAATCTCTCTCACTGCCAATGAAGATTACTTTCCCGAGAGTCCAAAGGGGCAGCCGGTAGCAGGAGAGGTCGACTTTCGCTTCGTGGCGGATGCCACGACACGGGTGGCTGATTTGCTATCCGGCACTGCTGATGTGGTCAGAAACGTGCCAGTCGACCAGACCGCAGCTATCGAGAGGAATGGTGACCGGGTTGTGAGGATACCGATCAGCGGGGCGGCGTTTGTCCGTATTCCGACTGACGAGGAGCCGTTCAGCAATCCCCTCGTGCGGCAGGCGATGAACTATGCAATCGATGTACCGTCAATCGTCGACGCCTTGCTCGAAGGCAATGGAGAGCCTCTGGCAAACGTGTTTGTCCCGAATGGCCTCGGGTACGATCCCAATCTCGAACCGTACCCTTATGAACCTGAGCGCGCCCTGGCGTTGCTCGAAGAGGCAGGATATCCGGATGGTTTCGAGACGTCGCTTGACGCGACTGTTACCGAACGAACGGATATTGTCGATGCGATCGCTGGTCAACTGACTGCGGTTGGGATTCGAACGACGGTGAATCGGCTTGAGCTCGCGCTCTTCAACTCGGGGGATTACTGGCTCGGTTCAGACCCGGCTGCAGCTCCGCTGCGATTTCTGACGTGGAGGCCCTTGTTCGATCCTCATACGCTGCTCAGCCTGGTGTTTTCCAATACCGGATTTCTCTCCAGGCACGACAATCCGACGATCCAGACATTGATCGATGCGTTTTCTGCAGAGTCCGATCCCGCAACGCGATCGGAAATCGGAGTTGCGCTGGGGTTGGCAATGCACGAGGAACCGGCCGCGATCTATCTCTACAGTCTCACGTCTCTGACCGGCGCTCGGGCGGATACCCCTGAGTGGGACGGTCGAGGCGATGACTATCTGATTGCTGCCAGGCAATGATGGCAGAAGAGAAAGGATCGATTGCGAGTCATTCGAGGCCGCCGCGAAGCATCTCGGATTCATGGACAGAGGTGCTGGTGGGGCGGCGGTCGGTTCGGGCGTTTGTGCCAGGTTCGGTGGTTCCCAGGTCGGTGATAGAAGCCTCGATCGAAGCAGCTGGCTGGGCGCCGTCCCCTCACGGTCGACAACCCTGGCGCTTCACCGTGATCGAAAATTTTCCGAAACGTCTAGCCCTCGCGGACGCGATGGCCGACGATTGGCATCGTCAGCTCAAGCTGGATGGCCAGAGCGCAGAAACCATTGCCGTTCGTCTGGAGAAAGGCAAAGCCAGACTCACCGATGCGTCACATCTGGTTCTTATTAGTCTCTTTCTTGAGGACCTCGATGACTATCCGGACGTGGATCGCCAGAGCGCCGAAACGACTATGGCTATACAGAGCCTCGGAGCGGCGGTGCAGAACCTCCTGCTTTCGATCCATGCCAGTGGCTACGATGCAGGCTGGATGTGCTCGCCGCTGTTTTGCCCAGAAATCGTGCGGGATGTACTCAAACTGCCGGAAACCCTCCATCCCCATGCGCTGATTCCCATCGGTGTCGCGGCAAGAGAACCGGTGCGGCGGCCCAGACGATCGATTCAGGAGCTGGTCGTTCCGTGGGACCAGGGGGACGATGAAGGCGCCGACCTTGCACCGAGGCTGAGCAACCTCTAGTCGGCTGTGCGGCCACCATCGACATAGAGCGTCTGACCCGTGACGAACCGCGCCGCGTCGGAGCAGAGATAGACAGCAGCACCGACGAGGTCGTCAGGGGTGCCAAGACGACCCATGGGAATCGTTGCAATAACGCGCTGGCGGCGTTCGTCATCGGCAAGATACTCGCGAGTGAGCGGTGTTTCGGTGTATGCGGGCCCAATAGCATTGACGGTGACGCCTCTCGGCGCCCATTCGGTAGCGAGGGACTTCGTCATGATCGCAATTCCGCCCTTGGACGCCGCATATGGAGCGTGGTACGGGTGGCCGAGCAAACTGGAGACCGACGCGACACTGAGTACTCTGCCGTATCCGCGGGCGAGCATGTTTCGGCCGACCGCCTGGGTAACGAAGAACACGCCGGAGAGATTCGTGTTGATGATTCGCATCCACTCGTCGGGGCTGTAGTCGGTAGCGGGTCTCCGAAGGTTGATCCCCGCTGCATTGACCAGAATATCGATGCGCCCAACCGTTTGCTCGACGTGCTCCACTACTTCTTTGGCCAGCTGCGGGTTCGTAACGTCCAGCATCACCGAGACCGACTCATATCCGGGCCGATCACAAAGGCGAGCCGTAACGGTGGCAGCATCGACATCGAGATCTGCAATCACCAGTCGAGCGCCATAGTCAGCAAAACCACGGGCAATGGCCCGGGCGAGTACGCCTCCGCCACCAGATATCATGGCAATTCGGCCATCCAGATTGAAAATGTTCGAAAACGCTCCTGGGATGGAATCAGGGGGCGTTCCGGGTGAACTCGCGGACGGGCTCTGGTCTGATGGATGCTCACCGGGCTGGACGATGCGGAAGCGTCTCGGTGGTTGCGACTCACCCATTGCTTCGGTTGCTCGCGTTGTCTATCGATGGCATGATCGATCGACATGGACTGAAGGCATTGAACGTTTCGACCGGATGACCCTCGACAACTTCTGCTCCATGCGGAGTGTTTGGGGGGATTACCGCGACCTGTCCCGGACCAAGATCAACGACCGTTTCACCGACTTTGAACCTGATCCGCCCGCTTACGACCACGGTAATCTGTTCCTGCGGATGGGAATGCTCAGGAAACACCGAACCAGGTTCATAGCGATACCGGACCATATCCTGGCGTGAGCCAGACTGGATCTGACGTTTGATTCCCGGATAGACCTCCGTTGTGGGCAGGTCGTCCCAGGAAGTGACAACTGGCCCGGTGCCGTCGGGTACGATCAAAAGACGAACCAGCCCGCGAATAGCGCCATAGCCAGCAGGAAGAAAAAGACGCTGGCAATCCCACCGCCAGTGACCAGGTACACAATCACCGCAAGCGCAAGAAGTGAGACCAGGATGCCCATGTAGATCCATTGAGGGCTTGAAAATGCATCCTCCTCTTCGTATGCGGCACCTCGGGTGACCCATGGACCTTGTGTCCGCAAATCCTCTCCAGAAATGACCTGGCGTGCGCGAGTTGCACGAGCTTGCGGATCATCGGGTGGGGGGTTCTTCATGCCACACCTCCTGGGGCTTGGTCGCGGGGTTCGAGCTCAAACTCGTGTACTGAGTGAAGCTCTGAGAATCCGCATGAGGACGCTGAAACATGGTGGCCCAAATCTGTACCATGCCGATTTTGACCACTCCAGCGACGATCAGAAGCATGCCTGTCAATGTGACAATTGGGCTGACAGCGGTAAGAGCACCAAGAACGGTCAAACCTATGCCAGTAGCGGTCATCGCGTAGGAAATTCGCCTTGCCATCACCATGAGTTCGAGACTTCCTGAGACAACTTTGAGAATGGGCGATCAACGCGGATTCCTGTTTCCATCGTAGCCGTCGCGGTCACTGGTTGCAAACACGCGTCGGCCGAATGGCACCCCGCTCAGAGCGTTGTGCCGACCTGATTCCGAAGAAATTGCCGTTTGGAGCAGCAATCTGGATGGAATTCCAGGTGTCTGGGATTCCTGCTGACAACTCCTGTTGCGTTAAGAACGGCCAGCGGACTCTTCGCTGGCAGAGACGATGGCCATTTCCCGACTGTGTGTTCGGGCCGCTAGAGCATCAAAGCGCACTTCAAAAAAACGCATCGTGGTTGAGAGTTTCACCGCTGAGTGCTATAACTTCGTTGAATACGTACCGCATTTGCGGTGCGCACTTTTGTTTGTGCTACATTCAGCGAATTGCCGGTACGATCGATAGCCTACAAGATCGAGGGAGTTTTCTAGCGTGGTTAAGTTGAGACTGAAGCGAATGGGTGCCAAGAAGCGGCCAAGTTACCGGATTATTGCGACGGAGAGCAGCTCGCCCCGGAACGGCAGGTTTATCGAGCAGGTCGGGTTCTATGATCCGCTGACGGAGCCCGTAACGGTCACTCTGAATGAAGAGCGGATCAATTACTGGCTCGGCGTTGGCGCCCAGCCGTCCGATACAGTTCGGGGCATTCTGCGAAGACAGGGGCTGGTTCCCGATCACGGGCCAACCCATCCCGCCAAGACCGCTTCCTGATGACCGCTACCACTGCAGCCGAGAGTCTCGGCGAGCTGGTTCGGTATGTCGCCTCCCAACTCGTCGACTCACCCGACGACCTTGAGGTGAGCGTCGATGATCGTGGCGGCTCAGTTCATATCAGCCTACGGGTTCCTGAAGAAGAAATGGGACGGGTAATTGGGCGACAGGGCCGGATCGCCAAGGCGATGCGAACCGTTGTGATGATTGCGGGTTCAAGGCAGAACGTGCGTGCCAGCCTCGACATCGACGGATAAACAGGAATCCCATCTTCCCAAGCTTCAGCGGACGGCACCGAGTGCTCCTCGTAGAGTGTCGACGCCTTCATCCCGGATAGAAGGCCATCGACACAAGCGGCCGGGGCAGGCAAGTGGCCCCCTGATCCAAACCGACGGGCCCGAACCTGACATGCCTCTCGATCAGGTCAGGTTGACTGTGGGCGTGGTCGTGGGTTCGCATGGGGTCGCAGGAGAACTCAAGGTTCGACCAGTTACTGACCAGGTAGAGCAGTTCTCCAAGTTTCGGTTTCTCTACCTCGGTTCGGAAGACACTCCTCGCCGCGTGAAGTCATTCAGGATGCATGGTGATCGGGTGCTGCTCCGGCTTGCAGGTGTCTCATCGCCTGAGCAGGCTCAGTTCCTCCGTGGGAGCTCGTTGCGGGCACCGGCCCGGGATCTTCTACCGCTTCAGGATGATGAGTTCTTCTTCTTTCAGGTGATCGGTCTGGCCGCCCAGACTGAAGCCGGTGAGGACATTGGCAAGGTTGTAGACATCATCGAGACCGGCGCGGCAGATGTTTTCGTGATCGAACCATCTGGCGGTGGTACGGCGATTCTGGTGCCGAACCGGCCGGAGTATGTTTTGCAAATCACCCCGGCCGAAAAGCGGATGATTGTGCGGTTGCTCGAGTATCTCGACTAACAGAACTGGTTTCTGGGATCGTCGAGTCCACGAATCAACTGTGCAACGACTATCGCGGCGCGCTTTCCGACTTCCTGCACCGGGAAGTCTGTGAAGTCGGTCAAGTCGCTGGCTCGATGGAACTCGTTGTTCGAAATGTCCTTCACAGAGAGAAACGGAATGCCGTGCAGTTGGGCAATTCGACCAACTGCTGCGGCCTCCATGTCCTCACACAACGTTCCGTGGCGGCTTTGAAGCGCCTCAAGACGATCGGTTGATTGAGTCCAGACATCTGCAGATGCGATTGGACCGACAAAGACTGAGGGTTCGTGAGCGCTCCCTGGCCATGCAGGTAGTCGAGTATGTGATGCCGCGAAGATTGCACGCTCGAGAAGTCGTGGGTCCGTCGGTACCTCTGCGTTCTCATTGACATTGGCGATGTCAGTTCCGAGTTCCCTGGTGAAGCCAACATAACGCTCCTGACCATCAGGCTGAATCTGCACCGCTGCGTGGTGTATGCATTGGTTGGCAAGCACGATATCTCCCGGCTGCAGGCTCTCAAGATGGGCTCCGGCGCACCCAAAATTGACGACGATTGAAGGGTGTTGGTCCATGATCAACGCCTGAGTGGCAGCGGCTGCGTGAACCATTCCTATCCCTGAACGCA
>JBGTJM010000300.1:0-5036 GCA_041745115.1 Thermomicrobiales bacterium | reverse complement strand
CCGTCGCTGACCGGCAGAGAGCAACTTCTGGAGGCGAATAGCAAAGTAACGGCCACTGCCTCGATTGCTGAGTCCTCGGCGTTTGCGGCTGGTGGCTGGCTGGTTCAGGTTCTTACGGCTCCGTTTGCGCTGCTGGTCAATGCCGTCACGTTTGTCATCTCAGCGCTCGCGATTCGGCGAATCGATCATCGTGAGTCCGAAGTCGACCCAGAGGTCATTCGCGAGAACCTGCTCAGGGAAGCAGTTGCAGGGATGCGAAAGGTCGTGGCGGACGCAAGGCTGCTGGCACTGGTCGCGTCGAGCGCACTGCTGGATGCGGGTGGAGCGATCTTTGGAGCAGTTTTTCTGCTGTACGTTACGCGGGAGCTCGACTTTGAGCCCGGTATGCTGGGGTTGATTTTCGCCGTGGGAGGCGTGTCGTCGCTGATCGGAGCAGTGATCACCGGCAGAGTGGTCGACGGTCTGGGCACGCGGCGGGCCATGGTCACGATGTTGCTTGTTGTTGCGGTCGGCCATGCATTTATTCCGATAGCGCCGGAGGTGTCCCTTCTGGCAATTGGCTTGTTGGTGGCTCAGCAGTTGATAGTTGATCCTGCCTGGACCGTCTTTGATATTGCCAATGTCAGCACACGGCAGCAGATCACCGAAGATGCGTGGCTCGGCCGGGTCAATGGGACATTCAGGATGGTGACTGTCGGTGCCGTGCTGATCGGTTCCCTGGCAGGAGCATGGATTGGGAGCGTCTTCGGTTTGCAGATGGCACTGTGGGTGTCGGTTGTCGTTGTTGCGGCAGCGACCCTGCCAATGCTTCTCCTCAGAAGTCAGTTTTCGTCAGCTCAGCCGGCGTAGCGCCGGCTGGACGGGAAATCGGTAAGGTCCATTTTGTGGATCTTGATGTTCAGGAAACCGGTCGAAGGTCAGTAGGTCGCTCGTCCGCCAGAGAGATCGAACACGGCTCCAGTCGAGAAGGTCACCTCATCGGATGCCAGGAAGCAGGCCAGGGCGGCAACCTCTTCGGGCTGTCCAACCCGTCCCAGGGGGATGCGCGCAGTCATGTAGGCGATGTGCTCGTCAGTGAGCTGCTCGAGGATTTCGGTGGCGATGACTGCAGGGGTAATTGCGTTGACGATGACGCCCTTCGTGGCGACTTCCTTGGCGATTGCCTTGGTGAGTCCAATGACACCTGACTTGGCTGCGGAGTAGGGAACGGCGTTTGGGTTGCCTTCTTTGCCAGCGATAGACGAGATGTTGACGATCCGGCCATAGCCACGTTCGATCATGCCCGGCAGCACGGACTGGCAGCCCAGAAAGACGCCCGTGAGATCGATATCGATGACTTCTTTCCACTCATCGACGGAGAGTTCCCATGTCGGAGCGGCCCGACCGGCGATGCCAGCGTTGTTGACGAGGATGTCGAGGCCGCCCCATTTCTGAGCGACGTTGTCCATCGCAGCAGACCACGACTCGGCTGACGTAACGTCGAGGCGAACTGCGGCAGCTTTCTGGCCAATCGCTGACGCGGTTTCTTCCGCTCGCTCGAGATTAATGTCAGCAATCGCAACGTTGGCGCCTTCGCTGCCAAGTCGAGTTGCGATCGCCGCACCGATTCCGCGAGCGCCGCCTGTGACTAGTGCGGATCGTCCTTCAAATCTCATTCAGGTCCCTCTGTACGCAAACGGCCTGAGTGCCGCGCCGAATAAATCACCATGAACTGGATGATGCCACACAACGCCGTCTCTTCGTCTATCCCTTGACGCTACCAGCTGTAAGGCCGGCGATAAATTGGCGGGAAAGCATCAGGTAGGCAACGATGACTGGCACGGATGAAATGATGACACTGGCAAAGATCAGGCCCCACTTGGTGAGATAGGTACCCCGAAATGCCATGATAGCGACCGGGAGCGTCATAGCATTCTTGTCAGAAATGAGAATGAATCCCAGGAAGAAATCGTTCCACATCCATACGCCGTTGAGTATCACCACCGCGGCCAGCGCCGGACGCGAGAGCGGGATCATGATTCTCCAGAAAATCTCCAGGTGACTGGCGCCGTCCATTCGTGCAGCGTCTTCGAGGTCTCTCGGCAGCTGGGCAAAGAATCCGGTCAGTACGAGCGTCGCGAGCGGAATCCCAAAGACTGCGAAGATGAGGCAAAGAGGCAGGAGTCCGCCCAGCAAGCCAAGCTGCCTGAACATGATGAAGAGGGGCAGAATGATTAATTGCACGGGAACTACCAGTCCGCCGATGAAAAGCAGTCGAATCCCCATACCGGCGCGGAATCGAAAACGAGACAAACCATAGGCCGCTAGCGCTGCCAGCGCCGTGCTGACCACAACGCCGAAGGTTGTCGAGATCACGCTGTTGACTGCGGCGGTCTGCAAATTTGCTTCGGCCCAGGCCTCCCGATAGTTGGACAAGTCCCACGATGCAGGCAATCCGTATGGACTACTAAAGAACTCCGGGATGGTCTTGAAGGATCCAAGAAAGACGATGACGATCGGCAGGAGCACAAACGCAGAGGCTGCTATCAGCACGGCGTGCCAGGCAACGTTGCCCACGAGTTTTCTGCCGCGCCGTTTCCAGGGAGAGGCTGTCGCCGTTGTTTCGAAGTGCACGCTTGAAGGACCGGGAGAAACTTCTGTCGCAAAAGGCGGATTGGTGGCGCTCATTGAATTGCCTCTTCACGTTTTCCGAGGGCTCTGAGGAGAAGTGCGGACCCGCCAGCCAGAAAGATAAACAACGTCAGGCCTTCGGCAACCGCATAACTCATGCGGGGCTGGGCACTGAAGCCGCTGGTGCCGAACGCGTCTCCGTAGATAAGCACGCCGATGACATGCGTGTAGCCAGCCGGAGCTCCCTGCGGTCCGGTCAGGACATAAATCAGGTCAAAAGCACGAAAAATCAGGATAAACGAAAGGACCGTGATGATGGTGAATGCTGGTGCCAGCATTGGGAAAGTGACATCCCGAAAGACCTGCCATCGTTTGGCCCCGTCGACGGTTGCCGCTTGTTTCAGGTCCTCAGGAACGCTTTGCAGGCCTGCGAGGAAGAGAACGACGGCCATGCCATTCCATTGCCAGAACTGCACGAGATAGACAGTTCGCATCGCCCAAACCGGATCGGCTTGCCATCGCCGCTCCAGCGTTGATAGCCCGATATCGGATAGGACGGGGTTGATCACGCCGATCTGTGGATCGAGCATCAACACCCAGATGATTCCGGTGGCAACGGCAGAAATAACGACCGGAAGAAAGATGATGGCGCGGTAAACGTGGGTGATGCGCGTTTTCCGATTGAGGAGCAGGGCGAGGCCAAGCGAAACGGTGTTTTGCAGTATGAACATTGCCAGAAAGAGCTTCGAAGAGTTCTTGGCCGCGTTCCAGAATCGGTCGCTGGAAAGCAGCCTCCTGAAGTTCGCGAAACCGACTGGGTCGCCCATCGGGCCGATACCGGTCCAGTCAAAGAAACTGAGGTAGAACGCCCTGAGGGTTGGGTAGATGAATAGCACAGAGTAGGCGAGAAGCGCGGGCAGAATGAAGAAGACGTACGGCTTTGGCCGCCACCGCTTCCGGGCCGGATGAGGAATCTGGAAATCCATCTGCATCGATTAATTACCTGACAGGGAAGGAGCCCGGAGAATGACGTTCCGGGCTCCAGTGTTCAACCGACTCTTTGTCGCTCAGGCTTGCTGGGCGACGCGGCCTGACCGTTCCTTAGGACGCAGGTGCGGCCAGATTGTCCTGGACATACTGGGCGAACTCTTCTGGCGTGATCTCGCCGAGCCACAACTGTCCGGCAATTTCAGTGACTGCATTGAACGAGTTTGCCGTCTCCGGTAGGTCGTACCAGACAATCACATCCTGATCGCGGACGGCGACCGTGCCGCTCTTGATCGGATCGGTCAGGTCAGTGACTTCATTCGAGATCGGCAGGGCAATCGATTCTGCCACCAGGGTCTGCGCTTCGAATGTGGCCAGCCATGCGACGAACTGCGAGGCAGCCTCCTGCTTCTCCGGCGACGAAAGGCTGCTGACGGTGTATAGGAGCTCCATGCCAGTGTTGGTGGCATACTTACCTTCTTCCGGACCGGGCCATGGTGCGAAACTGAGATCGGCGTCGGGATTCTCTTCCCGGAAGCCTGTGAAGTCCGCCGTTCCGGCGACCATCATCGCCCCGAGACCCTGCGCAAATAGCGCCTTGGCGGTCACGTAGTCGGTCGCCTCGAAGCCTTCGTTGTAGTAGGGCTGCAGGTCGACCAGAAGCTGGGCGGCTTCGACCAGATCGGGATCGGTGAGACTTCGCTCGCCGGCTCTCAGCTGTTCGAATCCTTCCGGCCCGAGAATCGACGAAACCAGACCGATATACATGAAGAACGTGTGCACACCGTCTCGTCCACCCAGAATGAGTGGCGTCACGCCTGCATCGAGAAGTGTCTGGCAGGTGGCTTTGAGCTCATCCCATGTTGCTGGCACGGAAACGCCTTGCTCCGCGACGATAGGATTCTGGACCGCGAGGCCCACAGTGTACGAGGCGAGTGGCACACCGAAAATCTGGCCATCGACCTCGACCTGGGCACGTGCGCTATCGATCAGCAAATCGGCGTTCACAATACCGGTAAGGTCAATGATTGGGAAGGCATCCGGTCCGTTGCTGAGAATGGACCCCTCTTGCAGGCCGATCACATCCGGTGGCTGTCCACCTGCCAATGCTGTCTGCAACTTTGTCGGGTAGTCCGGACCAGGAGTTGCAGTGAGATCCATGACTACGCCTGGTGTCGCTGCCTCGAACGCCTGCAGTAGCGAGTTGAGCGGGTCGATCCACTCTGGGTGATTGCTCCAGATAGAGACGGTGACCTCATCCTGTGCGTTTGCCACCGGTATCCGCAACGTTGCAATTGGTGTCAACGCTGCTGCCGCAACTGCGGCGGCTCCGGCAGTCTTCAACACGCCACGGCGAGACATGACGATGTTGACATGATCGTTCCAGTCGGACACGTTTCGTTCTCCTCTCGTAGGTTTTCGGACATCAGTTGAATCGT
>JBGTJM010000299.1:0-3126 GCA_041745115.1 Thermomicrobiales bacterium | reverse complement strand
GGGGATTATTCTTGCCTGTCATACCGGTGTTGTCGGCGCGGACATTCTCAGCGAGCATCTTGCTGCCGCCTGAACCCCAGCACATATTTCCTGAATTTGCGATGCTTCCGGCAGTGTGACGTCTTGCGTGTTCACCTCAGGAGAAGCAGATGCTGATCGATATCACCCCGATCGACGCGATCGATTGGGACAGTCATGGCGTGCGCCGGTATTCCATTCCGTTCACATCAGATGGTACGTGGGGCCGGACGCGCGTGCCGTTGTTTGTAGCGTGCTCCGGCAAGCCGGGAACGACCGTGCTGGCGATTGGCGGAACGCATGGAGACGAGTACGAGGGACCGGTCGGCCTCAAGAATCTGATTCAGGAGATCGATCCGACTCGCCTTGTGAGCGGACGGCTGATTGTGATTCCCGTGTTGAATGTACCGGCGTTCTATGCCGCAAATCGCGCATCGCCGCAGGACGGCATGAACATGAATCGGGCCTTCCCCGGTGACGCGAAGGGCACGATTACCTCCCGAATTGCCAGATTCATGACTGATGAGGTGCTGAGCAGGGCTGACGTGGTCATCGACATCCATTCCGGTGGGGTGGGATTCGAGATCATTCGAACGATGTCGTTTCACGAACGAGAGGACCCGGATTCTCACAAGGCTTTCAGAGAAACCGCGTTCCTATTTGGTACGCCGTTCACGATGATTTACACGGGTGGAATGGGTACCGGCCTGCTGACCGAGGAAGCCGAAGCGATGGGGAAGATCACTCTTGGCAGTGAGCTTGGCTTCGGGGCGTCCACGGACTACTGGGGTGTGCGCTGGGCACACCATGGAACGTTGAATGTGATGCGACATTTTGGATTGCTCAATGAGCCGGTTGTCGACAATCGACCCCCTGGACTCGACCGGCAGCGACTGGTTTCGGCGACCGATATCGACAGGTGGATAACGGCGCCGGTGAGCGGGATCAGCGAACCGCTTGTGGAGCTTGGTGCGTTCGTGCGGGCTGGCACACCTGTGACGCGAATCCATGACTTCGAACGGTGGGATGAGCCGGGTGTGGACATCGTGGCGGACGGGGATGGGTACGTGATGTGCCGAAAGTTCAGGGCGGCGACCGAACAGGGTGAGGTCGTGATGGTGATCGCCGAAGAGGTCGACTGAGTCGTTCGGACCACCAATGCGGCGTCCGCTTTTGCGGTGCTCACTTCGCGTTTACATCGGCTCCTGAATGCCGGGACAACTTCGGTTTAGGATTGAGGGCCGAACGGCGCGAAGCCAGTGGATGTCCAGGAAGGGAATCTGAATGATTCGCAGATTGAGTCTGGTCGTGTTTCTTTTCGCAACGGTGATCGGTTCGTTGCTGAACAGTGGCGCGGTCGCGCAGAATGCCAGCGAGGTTTACACAGACCCGGATGGTCGATTCACCGTGCCTGTGCCGGCAACGTGGTCGCAGGAAGCCTTGCCTGACCGGCTCGTGCTGATCGATCCGGACGGTGACATGACGGTTACGATCCTGGTGGTTGAGTCAGAGGACGTCAGGGCGGGAATCGATGCCGCGTGGGAGATCGCTCAGCCTGGATTCGCTGAGACGCCAGTTCCTGGCGGCGATCAGGACGTGCCTTCCAGTGCTGGAATCGACGAAACGGTGGTGATGACCTACGACGGTGGCGAGACTTCCGGCCAGATCGTGCAGGCTTTTGCTCAGCGGGTCGGGGATCAGGTGTATGTCCTGATGTTCGAGGGATCTATTGACGCGGCTGTGCGTCGGAACGCGCAGATTCAGGTGATTGCCTCCGGTTTCGCTATCTCGGGTCAAGAGGAGATGGTGCTCTCGGGCGGTGATGTGAACCTGTTCGAGGGCCCAATGGTGGATGAGTTCGAATCCTTTGTAGACGATCTGCTGGTCAAACTGGAAGTGCCTGGTGGCTCGGTTGTGGTGGTGCAGAACGGAGCGATTGTGTACTCGAGCGGTTTTGGCTTGAAAGAGCTTGGATCGGATGAGCCAGTTACGGCCGACACGCTGATGATGATCGGATCGACCACCAAATCGTTCACGACACTGATGATGGCAACGATGGTCGATGATGGCCTGTTCGACTGGGAGACGCCGGTCGTGGAGATTCTGCCGACGTTCGAGTTCGGGAATCCGGAGCTGACCGAGCAGGTGACGATGGGAAACCTGGTTTGTGCGTGCACCGGTGTGCCTCGACGTGACCTCGAGTTTGTGTTCAATGCTCACGACCTGACAGCCGAAGGAACGGTGCGTTCCCTCGCCGATTTCACGCCTTTCACTGATTTTGGGGAGACGTTTCAGTACAGCAATCAGCTGGTGGCCGCGGCTGGGTTTATTGCGCCGATTGCAGGAGGTGGTGTCTACGGCGATCTGGATGAGGCTTTTGCGTATGAGCTACAGCACCGGGTACTCGATCCACTGGGAATGGACCGGACAACGCTTTCATTTGCTGAAGTGGTGAACGATAGCGACGTGGCGACCCCGCATGGCTTCGTGCTGGATGGGACGTATGCTCCGATTCCACTCTCTACTGAAGCACTGATCGAGCCGATCAAGCCTGCCGGCTCGCTGTGGTCGAGCGCAAACGAGCTGGGAGAGTATCTGATTCTGCAGATGAACTCTGGAAAAGCGTCCAATGGCACTGCGGTTGTCTCTGAGGCGAATCTGAGGCGCACGCGGGAACCTCAGGTTGAGATCTCTGCCGGTGTGAGCTATGGGTTGGGCTGGATCATCGAAGATGTTGGTGGGCCGCAGACGATTGGTCACGATGGCAACACGCTTGGGTTTACGTCGGCTCTGCGGTTCGTGCCTGATGCGAATGTCGGCGTGGCGGTGCTTTCCAATGGACAAGCCGCGAATCTGTTCAACGAAACGGTGTCGCAGCGCTTGCTGGAGTTGCTCTTCGACCTGCCGCCGTCGTCTATCGAGGGCGTCGATTTTCTGATCGAATCGAGTGAGGAGGCGGTAGCCGAGTTTCTCGAGTCGGTGGGTGATCGTCCTGCGCTGGAGGACGTGAATGGGATTCTTGGAACGTACTCGAACAACGTGCTGGGAGTTGTTGAACTGGACTGGAGCGAAGCTTCTGGCTGGCAATTGGATGCGGGAGAGTTTCGC
>JBGTJM010000298.1:0-8944 GCA_041745115.1 Thermomicrobiales bacterium | reverse complement strand
CGGCTTGATCTTGCGCAGGAGCGCGACGACTGTGATCGATGCCGGATCCCGTCGCTGCAAGTTGTCCAGCAGATACTGCAGCGTGAGTCCGCTGTCGACAATGTCCTCGACGACGATGACGTGCCGGCCACCAATATCCTGGTTGAGATCCTTGAGAATTCTGACGACACCTGAACTTTGGGTTTCGTCGCCGTAGCTGGAAACCGCCATGAAATCGATCTGAACATGACTTCGCATGGCCCGCATCAGGTCGGCCATGAAGGCGATGGCGCCTGTTAGCACACCGATCAACAAGGGATTCTTCTCGTGAAAGCGCTCGTCGAGTTCTTCGGCCATCGACCGAATCGAGGCCTGGATCGACGCTTCGGAGATCAGGATCCGTTCGATTCCGACAGACTTTTCGTCAGTCACCGCAGTTCCCCGTCAATCGACCAGTGAAATACGACACAACACGGATGCTCGCCATCTACTGGGACGACATGGGCCCTGGGTGAGATGCCGCCGATCGAGGCCACTCGGTCGCCAATTGTCGCGCAAGCCACGAACTTTCGCGCTACAGGGTGGACATTCGCCCTTCTCAACGATTCCTTCACCAATCGATCTGAATGATGCCATCGATCTCCCGGTCGTATTCTGCGAACATTAACATCGACTCCATGCATTGTGGCTGGAAATCGTCGATCTGAACTGGATTGCGTCTGGCAGTCGCCTGGTTCATTAACCTCCACCAAAAGTGACCATCTGGGATGCGTGAATCTCTGTCTGAAGCCGTCGTCCCTCGGCAACACGCTCACCGTTTCCTCGGGCAGCATTTGGGCTATGTCCGGTGATTCTGAGGTAGCAATCTTCACAATGTGGGCCAACGAGCCTGCATAAAGATTGGGACCGATGCACCTGATCGCAATGTTGTCACCAACTTGCACTTCGGCCACCTGACTTTGGGACTCGGCCAAGTTCAGCGTTGCGTGTATTCGTTCCAGCGTTGGCTCAGTAACTCCATGCTGTCTAAGCCATTGGCACACGACTCGTCCCGAAATTGAGCGATCAAGCGCCCGCACGGCGTGAGCGTCCAGCCCGCCATTACCTGTCGACACGATATCGAGAGACTCCGTCGCCAGATTGCTCAGAAATCGATCATCCTCGGCTGCACTCGATGCAAATCTTCCCAGGGCCTCCTGAGCTGCTGGCCATGACTGCTCAATCGCAGGGAGCACTCGATGCCGCAGGTCGTTCCTGGCAAAGTCAAGGTTATCATTTGTGGGATCGTGGACCGGAACGAAACCCGCCAGCGACACATATTCGCTGAGTCGTTGCCTCGGCTCTCGCAGAAGTGGTCTCCAGAGCTGGATTTTCTGCGGAGGGTCTGAGCTGTTCCACCAGGGAATCACCAGGCTCGACCGCTCATGCATTCCTGCCACGCCACGGAGGCTCGAGCCTCGAAAGAGATGGAGCAGAACCGTTTCCGCCTGATCGTTCGCATGGTGACCGGTGGCCACGCATGACACCCCGGCCCTTAGCGCCATGCTCGATAGTGCCAGGTAACGTTCCCTGCGAGCCTGTTCTTCTAATCCAAGCCCTTGCGCTCGTGTAGCGATACCCGGTTCGAGATGATGATGACGAATTTCGAGACCCAGTGACTCAGCCAGAGACTTGCAGGCCTCGAGGTCCGACGTCGATCTCATGCCATGATCGACATGAAGAAGGATTTGCGAAATCCCAGTGATCGAACCTGCGTTCTTCAACGCCAGGGCGAGTGCGATCGAGTCCACCCCACCCGAGAACGCCACTCCGATCGAGGAACCCTCGGAGAGACTCAATAACTCAAGCGTCCGCTGAAAACGCTGCTCGAAGCCGCTGAGTCGCTTGGGGGTCACAGGCGTTGCATCCAGGAGAAGCCGACTTCGTCGACGAATTGGGGACGGAACGCGTTGGTGCCGACGGGTGGAATCGAACCACCGGCCAAGGGCTTATGAGTCCCTTGCTCTGCCTCTGAGCTACGTCGGCTCGCAGGTGAACCGGATCGAAAGCCTACCAACGTCACGGTATGGCGTCAACTATCGGGAGCTACCGAAGATGGCTCCGGTTCGCACGGGGAAACTCTTCGAACGCAGACTTCAGACTGTCCATGGTCCCGCCCAATTGGGCAAAAGCAGCCGCGACTGTGTTTCTGGCGAGTATCAGCGCAGTGACTGGTCCTGTCCCGCCAGGAACTGGAGTAATCGCGCCGGCATGCCCCACAAGATCGCTGAAATCCGCGTCACCAACGACCTTTTCTTCGACAACGTTGATTCCAAAGTCGAGTACCGTTGCTCCGGCTTTGACATAGTTGCGGTCCAGCCATCTCGCGTTTCCGGTGGCAACGGCTACGATGTCTGCATTGCGGGTGATCGCAGCCAGGTCGCTGGTTTTGCTGTGGCAGATAGTCACGGTCGCGTCTCTTTGCATTAGCAGGGCACCTAGCGGTCTCCCGACAACGTTGCTGCGCCCTACAACAACAGCCCGCGCTCCAGAAATCGCTATGTGATAGTGGTCGAGAATGGCGATTCCACCCTGTGGAGTACTGGGCGCCAAACAGGGCAAGCCGAGATGCAAACGACCAGCGTTTGCCGGTGTTATTCCGTCGACATCCTTCATTGGATCCAGGTGCTCATTCACAACATTGACAGAACAGCTCTCGGGCAGAGGCATGAGCACGAGAACACCAGTGATCGAGCGATCAGCACTCAGGCTCAGGAGCACTGAACGCAGATCGTCACTGTCTGCTTCCGCCGCAAGGTCCACGGCGACGTGAAGCAGGCCGACCCGATCGAGTGTTTTGATAATCGATCGCCGATAGGCCTGGGCCGCTGGAGTTTCCATGGCGCAGACCGTCGCAAGTTTTGGCAGCGCACCACCGCAGTCGTACAGATGCGCAGTGGCTTCTCGAATCTCCTTCCGAAGCCGAATGGCGAGTTCGCCACCTCGAAGGATCAGTGAGTCTGCATCTTTAGAGGAATCGAATGGACCCTGCGGGCCGGTTGCAGTGACTGTCACGGTGGTCCAACTGTCGAATAACTCGCGAGTACCGCTTCCTGGCAACCGAGTGTACGGCACTCTAGAGCCCCTTGAGAACGCGTCACCACAATATTCATGTAGAGCCCTAGCTGCTTCGGGCCAGGTTGCGACAGCCTGGCGACAGTGCCCGCCATCAATAACGACAGTTGCCTGCGACTACTGCGCCGACCAGTGGAGTAAACGACAGTAGGCTAGCAAATGTGGAAAACCCACTTTCATTATATTGACTATGGGTCGATTGGCTGCTACGATGGTGTCACCGAGTCACTAATAGCGCTGGCTCGTCGGCATGCTCGTCCGGAGTGTGTCTGTATGTCACAAGTGCGGGGGTAGGCATGACGGAATTCGGACAGCTGTTGAAGGCACTCCGTGAAAGGCGCGGCGTGTCTCAGAGTAAGCTGGCTGAGCGGGCTGATTTTGATCACAGCTACGTTAGCCGGCTGGAGGGAGGCGCCAGGATGCCGACGCGTGACGCCGTCGATCGTCTTGGCGCTGCCTTGGGACTTGGGTTGAGCGAGCGTGACTCGCTTCTGGCAGCGGCAGGTTTCCTGCCGCGGGATGTGACGAATCTCCTCTCAAGCGAGCCAGTGCTCGGTGAGGTGCTCGATCTTCTGAAGGACGAAAAGGTCCCGAGCGAGTATCGGGAGAATATGCGGCAAGTGCTTCACTTGCTGGCACAGCAAGCGCGGTCCGCCATGCGGACGAATGGACCGGAGCCAGTTGGCGAGGTGGCAGCCTAGCCAACGACTTCGTTGAGATCGTCCTGCGTTGAGTGCTGGTGTCCCCGCTCGTGGCGTTCAATGCAGGGCGATTTCGTGTTGCGGATCAGGTTCGTGGGCTGCTCTGCTACCACTTGTCACACGTCGGTTGACACCGAGTCCCGGACGCGTCAGGCTTTCGTCAACATTTGAAACCACCCCGTAGTTCGGAGTTGAGAGGAATTTTCAACTCCGCTGGAAAGCATCCTTTTTGTCCGAGTTCGCTCACCTTCACCTGCACACCGAGTACTCGCTGCTCGATGGCATGGGCCGCATCGACGAGTATGTCGCGCAAGCCAAATCCCAGAACATTCAGCATCTTGCACTGACCGATCACGGCGTGATGTACGCTGCGATGGACTGGCACAAAAAGCTGTCCGCAGCTGGCTTGCATCCGATTATCGGCATGGAGGCCTACTTCTCTGATGGGCCGGCGGCTCCTCCAGGTCCAGATGCATCAGACGCTGAGCGGAAGGCACGGCGCCGTTCGTACCATTTGCTACTGCTTGCCGAGAACAACGTTGGGTACAGGAACCTGCTCAAGCTGGCATCGAGATCGAATCTCGAGGGCTTTTATTACCGACCGCGAGTCGATCTGGAGATGCTCGCTCAGCACAGCGACGGCCTGATTGCAACCTCTGCATGTCTTGGCGGACCGATCGCAAACAACCTGCTTCGTGAACAACCAGATATCGCTCGTGACTACGCTGATTCACTTGCACAGATTTTCGGGCGCGAGCGATTCTTCATCGAACTTCAGGACCATGGGCTCAAGGAGCAGCTGCAGGTCAATCCTCAACTTCTTTCGATGGCCAGGTCGTTCGATCTGCCACTGGTTGCTACGAACGATGTGCACTATTGCAATCAGGTGGATGCCTCCGCTCAGGAAATTCTGGTGTGCGTGCAAACAAACACCACACTTAGCGATCCGAAGCGATTGAAGTCCGAAACTGACGAGCTCTACCTGAAGTCGCCGGAAGAAATGGCTCATCGCTTTCGTGAAGTGCCAGAGGCGATCACCAATACGATGCGGATCGCTGAAATGTGTCAGCTCGATCTTGCGACCGGAGGCTACCAGCTGCCGGACTTCGATCCGCCAGCCGGTCTCACAAATGACCAGTACCTCACCCAACTCTGTCGCGAGGGAGTCATGCGGCACTATGGTCACGATGATGGCGACGTGGGCGAGCGCCTGAACTTTGAGCTTGGCGTTATCCGCGACATGGGACTGACCAACTACTTTCTGGTGGTTTGGGACTTCGTGCGGTTCGCGAAAGAGCAAGGCATTCTGGTTGGTCCTGGTCGGGGGTCTGCAGCTGGGAGCATGGTCTCATTCGCGCTCGGCATTACCGCGCTCGATCCGCTCAAGCATGGGCTGCTCTTCGAACGGTTTCTCAATCCGTCGCGGATATCAATGCCAGATATAGATATCGATTTTGCGGATGACCGACGGCAAGAGGTTATCGATTACGTTGTCCAGAAATATGGAGACGATCGAGTAGCGCAAATCGCCACCTTCGGGACCATGGCTGCGAAAGCGTCGGTGCGGGATGTCGGTCGGGCCATGGGAGTGCCCATTTCTGAGGTCGATCGTGTTGCCAAGCTGATCCCAAATCTGCCGAAAATTACGATCGATGAAGCTATCGCAAAGGTACCTGAACTTCGCAAGATCTTCGAAACCGAAGCCCACTTGAAGGAACTGATCGTGAACGCGCAGAAGGTCGAGGGTGTCGCCAGGCACGCGTCGACTCACGCCGCAGGGGTTGTGATCTCACGGTATCCGCTGATCGAGACGGTTCCGCTGCAACGAGCTGGTGGCAAAAGCGAAGGCGAGATCACGACGCAATTCCCGATGGGCCAGCTCGAGGAGATTGGCCTGCTGAAAATGGATTTCCTGGGTCTGACGACCTTGACCATCATCGGCAGAGCTGTTGAGCTCGCGAAACGGAAGAATCCAGATCTCACGGTCGAATCTATCCCTCTCGAGGATGACGAGGCGTATGCGTTGCTTCGGAGAGGGGAGACGTTGGGCATCTTCCAGTTGGAAGGTGGGATGACGACCCGCATGACGGTCGATGTCTCTCCGACGCGCTTTGAAGACCTCGTGGCGTTGATGGCTCTTATTCGTCCGGGTCCTATGGAGAACGCGCCCGAGTACATCGATCGGAAACATGGCCGGAAAGAGATCACGTATGTTCACCCAGATCTAGAGCCGATTCTGCAGGAGACGTATGGCATTGCGGTTTACCAGGAACAGGTAATGCAGGTCGCAAACGCTGTTGCGGGATTCTCTCTTGCTGAAGCCGACGGTTTGCGCAAAGCAATGGGCAAAAAAGACAAAGAGGCCATGGAGTCGTATCGGCGTCCCTTTGTCGCCGGTGCTATCGAGCAGGGGATGAGCGAAAGTCTCTCCAACGAGCTGTTCGATCTACTCGGCAAATTCGGTGGGTACGGGTTTAACAAGTCGCATAGTGCTGCGTATGCCGTTATCGGTGCTCAAACGGCGTATCTCAAAGCGCATTACCCGGCCGAGTTCATGGCTGCGCTGATGTCCACCAGCGCCGGACACGCGGACAAGATTGTGCTCGATGTGGCCGAATGTCGACGACTCGATATCGAAGTGCTAGGTCCGAGTGTTAGCGCAAGTGAACTCGATTTCACTGTTGAGAAAGCTGAAGATGGCAAAGAGGCCATCCGGTTTGGACTTTCAGCCATCAAGAACGTGGGCAAAGGTGCGGCGATTTCGATCATCGAAGCTCGATCGGCGTATGCCGGTGGCCGATTTGCCTCCCTTGACGATTTTTGTTCGGCGATCGATTGGTCGCGAGTGTCCAGGCGGGTTGCAGAATCACTCGGCCGAGGCGGCGCTCTGGACGATTTTGGATCTCGTCAGGCTGTTCTCAACGGTCTGGAAGCGGCGATCACGGCTGCGATCGACCGACAGAAAGCCGCGGCAAAAGGCCAGCTTGGTTTCGACATGGCTATCAGCGAGCAGTTGAGCCCCGTGGTCAGATTCTCGCTGCCAGGTGAAGTCAACGACTTGCCACTCAAGCAGAAGCTGGCATGGGAGCGGGAGCTGCTGGGAGTTTACATTTCGGAGCATCCCGTTGCCGAAGTGCTTCGGCGTGTCGGATATGGGGGACGATCCCAGATCGCCGAGATTGGCGATCTGCCAGCTGGCTCGACCGTTCGAGTGATCGGCAGGATCAACAGCATTCGCCGATTCATTACCAAGAATGGCAAGTCGATGGGGGTTGCTGACCTTGAGGATCTGACTGGCACGGTCGAGTTGGTGATGTTTCCGGAACGCTATGACCAGTATGTGGACGTTGTGCAGGTGGATGCGATCGTTGATGTCATCGCCAGGACCGAGCGGCGCGATGATCAGTTGCAACTTGTATGCGAAACCGTGTTCGCAGATATCGAACAGCTTGAAAAGCGCAACAAGACGGTCCATCTCCGATTTCCGGAAGACGAGGCAGGGACCACGTTGCTGCCAATCATGCAGCGAGTTGACCGGCTGCTCAGAGACTATGAGGGTGACGATGAGGTCGTCCTGCACTTGATGGTCGGTGGTGAGGAGCACGTCCTGCGCAGTAGATCGCTTCTCATCGAGGCCAACCCAATGCTTTTAGCAGAGATCGAGGAACTGCTTGGGCCTGGAGGTGCTGAAGTCAGGGAACCTGACGGATCGTTTGCTTTTCTGGCCTAGAGCGCCGCGCTTGAGCCAGCCGAAACGCCGGTGTCCGATCGTCCGCGCGCTGGCCAAAAATGGTGGAACTCCCCCGGATTTTCGGAAAGCAGGTATATCGTGTCCGCGGCTCTCGCCATGGCCTGGGCCTTCCGAAACGCAGCATGCTCGGTCGCGAATGGCAGCACCACCGGTGGGACTTCGTTTCGCATGGCGCCATCCCGGACAAGCTCCCAGGGGTAGCCGTCGGTTGATCGGCCAGTTGCGATCAGCAATGCAGAGCTGACACGACCAAGTAGCCGGCCGACTTCGCCAAGGTCTTCTACAGGAACCTCGTCGAACCGGCCCACGACGGTCAGGAGACGAGCCTGCCTGAAATCGCGCAAAGCCCGAATGACGGGCTGCAAAAACCAAGACGGCGCCGGCCGATCGATAATCGTTGGAACTCCAGAAGCATACATAATATTGAACGAGCCAGGCATGCTCCAGAAATCGCTGCGAAACGATCGCAAGGCAGCGGCAACGGCCGATGAGCGCAACCCAATCGCATAGGCTATCGATGAAGCCATGAGCGCGTTGTGCACTTCGAATCCGGCGACCCCGTTCAGGGCAAAGGTAAGCTCGTCAGTGCGCAACAGCCTCATCGGAGCCTGTCGGTGGCCAATACACAAATGGTCCGATTCCACCCATGCACACACGCCACCGGATTGCCAGTGAGCCGCGACCGCCGGTGATGCTACTCCAAGTCCAGCGAGGATCGAGGATTTCTCCCGGTTTTCGGACAACTCAGCCACGGCGTGATCTTCGCCATTGAGAACAAGCACGCCACCGTTTGCCAGTGTATTCACTATTCCAGGAAGTGAGCGCATGGCAATCTTGGCGTCACCAAAGATGAAGCACGCTTCTCGATTGGCGCAGACGTTCGTGATGGCAACTATCGCGTGACGGGCACTCTCCGGGAGGGTACTCGCCGTCGCCCAGTCGAGCTCCCAGATCGCCACATCCAGTTCGCCCGATCGCAACATGGTTTCCACTCGGTTCCAGGGCTCGATTTCCCCTTGCTGACGAGCTCCAAGGATGTCGACGCCATCCGAAGATCTCATCGCGATTCGGTATTGATCACCGATCATGTGTTGTACCAGGTGAGAAACTGTTGACTTTCCGCGAGAGCCGGCAACAACAATAATGGGAAGAAATCCTGCCTCCAAAGCGGACTTCCTCCAGGTGCGCAGTGAATCTGGCTTGTTGGCAAGACCGCTTTCGACTTCAAGAGACCGTTGATTCATGGTGTGTTGGGTTCGTTGCTTTCTGCGACGAGGCGCTGAAGTATCGGTGCGAGCTTTCGGAGGGCGATTCCGCGATGGCTGATCGCGTCCTTTTCAGCGGGTTCCAATTCGCCGAACGTCAATCCACCGTCGATGACGAAAACAGGATCATAGCC
>JBGTJM010000297.1:0-8248 GCA_041745115.1 Thermomicrobiales bacterium | reverse complement strand
CGGGTCACCATAGTCCGGCGGCAACGTCTCGGTGGACTGCCAAATGCCGGTTGGCAAACCAGACCATGAGGCCAAGCCGCTGGCATTGGTCGCCTGTGTCGAGCCACCGCCGACGTACTGGAGGTCGAACTGCCAGCCTTCGACCGGCAGGCAGTTGGCCTCGTAGTAGGCCTTGTCAGCGTCGAGTGGAGCATCGAACGCACATTCGTACTTATAGAAGTCGACGATGTTGTAGTTCTGCTCGCCTGGAATGTTGTACCAGTTGCACTGATAGGTGAAGGGCTCGCCGCTCGGAGTGATCGCAATCATTCCGCCTGTGGCCATCACCATCTGCTGCTGATCGTCGTCGAGCGTGCCGCAGAAAACCATCGGATCGCCGTAACCATCCGGAATCTGCTCCATGATCTGGTAGGAGCCGTTGGCGTCGAGGACGACGTTGTCCCACGATGTGCCATCGGATTGCGTGGTCGTGGCACGTTCGCCGTTGGCGTCGGTGAGAGCGATCGGGATGTTGACGTGCTGGGTCTCACATGGACCGATTTCCTGCTCTGGCAGATTGCCCATGTAGTAGTCGTGCTCGCGGCCGTATTCGGTTCCGGGCATGCAGTCCCACTTGTAGACGGTGACAGCGTTACCGTCCTCGCCGTCGACCGGCTCGTTGAACCAGGCACAGGCCAGGATGTGTCCCGCCTCTAGGTAGTACTGAATGGCGCTGCCGTTGACCAGCGGCTGCATCTCGGGATCGTTCGTGATGCCATTGGGCTGGATTGGCACGAGGTGACAGAACACGGCATAGGGAGCCCAGCCTGCGCCGAGGACGGTCTCTCGTACGGTGTACGTTCCTTCGGGCAGTTCCTCCCAGAAAGCCGTGGCGGGAGGTCCGCCGGAGGGAGACTGCTCAGTCAGCATCATTGGGCTCTCAGCCGGTCCATCCAGCTGGAAGTTCGCACCGGACGTCTCCGCATCCTGACAAGCCGCCATCAGGTCAGCCTGCGATGGGTTTTCCCCAACTGTCATGCCAATTGGGCACCAGTACTTCTCGACGAGAATCTGACCGAATCCGCCTTCGCCGTCACCCGGAATGTTGAAAAACTGGCAGACGAGATAGACTCCGTCGCGCGGCGTCCATGTCAGCCCCGACTCAGGATCGTATGGCGGGTCGTATGGCCGAGGCTGCTCAACACCGATCTGGTACTCCAGGCAGGACACCACCGGCAGGCCATAACCGCTGTCAGGCTCCATCTGCTCGACAATGCGAATCTCCTGATTTTGATCGAACTGGTGGTACCCGCCTTTGTCCGGCCCGAGCATGTCGAGTTGCTGATTGTCACTGGTCCGGGAAAGCTGAACTTCGTAACTGGCGGGCGGTTCATTGCACATCTGCGCCAGCCAGGCAGGATCGCTGGAGCTCGGATCGTCGAGAATCCCCTCGGGACACCAGTACTTCACGACTTGAAGCTGGTCTTCCGGGAAGTTGAACAGATAGCAGTGCAGCTCGTAACCAGGATCGTGGTTCCAGTAGAAGGTGTCGTTCGACTGCATGGACATGGGCGAAGCCGCCTGCGCAGTATTTTCGCCGTTGGGAATCTGATACGAGCAATGGGCCACAACAAAGCCGTATCCAGGGGGCAGCTGCTCAGTCAGTCCCAGCGGCCCTGGCGGAAGCTCGTCCCAACTGGCGATGCCCTGATCGTTCGTCGTTATCGTGGTGATGGGCTCGCCAGACTGCTGATAGAGATCGAAGCTCACATCGAACATACGCTTCGCGCAGAGCGTGCCAAGTTCCTGGATCGTCACCTGGTACGGATCGGCGAGATCCCAGGAGGTGGGGCACTCGAACTTTTCGATGATCAGCGTGCCGAACTGATCGCCGGCCTGGTAGTTGAACACCTGGCAATAGAGTGATTCGCCAGCGTTCAGGGGCCAGCTTGTGAAGTTGGTGGCGCCGAGGTAACTAACGCTTGGCTTTGACTCGGTCGCCACATAGGAACCGCAGAACATGTGCGGAGGACCATAGCCCTCGCGCTCTTCCTCACCGATTTCGGCGTTGAAAGGCCCGTCAAATGGCCCCCACTGAGCGCTCATGCCCACTGACTGGGTCTGCCCGGCAACAGACATGTTGACCGGCGACTGATTAGGACCACAGCCCCCAATCAGTTGACCGTAATCGGCCGACAGCCAGTCGATTCCAGGTGGGCAGTCGTACTTCTCGATGTCGACAAAGGACGGGCCTGCCGGAGGCTGCGCCAGGTCATTTCCTGGCTGCTCCTCCTCGTTTTCTTCATCACCCGCCTGATATCGCGCCTGTGCGGCAACCGACTGCGTATCGATGATCTGCGCGGTGAGCGACAGGAGCAATGTCAACGCGCCGAGGAGGACGATCAACCGGTGCCCTGGCCGAGTCCGGTCTTGTGTGGGAGTGCGCTTCATGGTCTCGATATCCTCCTTGATCACCGTACAAACGAGTCGATCGACGACGAATTCAGGCCTTGCTAATACGCACGAAGGCCGTTGAGCATGTCCGGCCAGCATCGTTCGCGCTTTGTACGGATTTCCAACATCCGGATTGTCATTCGGTGCTTCCAAAGTGATTGTCAGTGAAGCCTGGATGACTTGTGCGCTTTGCTGTCGAGAAACACTCCTTGACGCTTTTGGCGCCAGGACGAGATGTGCGTACTATCTGGCATCTTATCGCTGCATCGCAGGATATGCAACAGGTCTGTGAAAACGCGACGCAGAACGCGAGCCCAGGGGCCAAGGGGAGTTTGTGGAAATAGCAATCAATCACTTGGCTCCGCTTCATAAATACAGAAGCGGTCGGCTGCGAAAAGAAGCCTCAGAACGATCGATTTTGCAGAGACAGTCCGGCAGGACAGCAGGTGTCAGAAATGGATTGGATCAGGAAACGGAGACTGGCTCTGCCTCGGTCCATTCGCCAATCCGGCGGAACTTCTCGTAACGGAATTCCATCAGCCGATCGAGTCCGGAGGGTTGATCGACAACGGTCATCAGGTCGTCGAGCGCCCGATCGACTGTAGCACCCACGCTGGCGATAGCTGCCTGAGGATCTTCGTGGGCCGGTGAGGTCTCGGCAACGATCTGATCGATGATGCCGAACTCCAGGAGATCCGGAGCCGTAATTCGCATGGTTTCAGCCGCTTGTGGTGCTTTGCCAGCGTCCTTCCACAGGATCGCGGCGCAAGCCTCGGGCGAGGCCACGGCATAGACCGCATTTTCCAGCATCAGGATCCGGTCTGCCATCCCGATCGCCAGCGCCCCACCGGACCCACCTTCACCGATGATCACGGCCACAACTGGCGTTTTGAGACTGGCCATGGTCAGCAGGCTCTCGGCTATCGCGGTGCCTTGGCCGCGCTCTTCAGATCCGATACCCGGTTCGGCGCCAGGCGTATCAATGAATGTGACCACCGGAATACCGAACTTCTCGGCATGTTTCATGAGGCGCTCGGCTTTTCGGTAGCCCTCTGGCTTGACCATGCCGAAGTTCCGCTTGATGTTTTCTCTGGTATCCGCGCCCTTCTGATGTCCGATTACGATAATCGTGCGGTCCCTGAAGCGAGCAATGCCGCCGACGATTGCCGGATCGTCGCCATACCGGCGGTCTCCGTGCAGCTCGATGAAGCCTGTCATCAGCTCGTTGATGTAGTCGAGTGAGTGCGGCCGTTCAGGATGCCGGGCGATCCGTACACGATCCCACGGCGTTAGCTGACCGGATTCTTCGGCTGCTTCGATCGGCTCGTCGGAATCGGCCAGGGCTGATTCGTCATCCTGGCGGCGTTGGATGGCCCGTCTCACGAACTGGCTCCCATGGCACTGACTCGATTGGGAACGCTGCTCGTGCCGTCTGCCGACGCGCCGTTCGGTCCGGCAACAGGCACCAATGTGGGCTGCCATGGAATACTCTCGCCGCGATCGACCTGGTGGACGCGGGCGTAGTGATCGAGCAGCTCAACAAGCCGCGCTTTCAGGTCTGGCCGCTCAACGATGAGATCGATCATTCCGTGGGACAGCAGGAACTCAGCCGTTTGGAATCCTTCCGGGAGTTTTTGCTTGGTGATCTGTTCGATGACCCGTGGCCCGGCGAAGCCGATGAGCGCTCCCGGCTCTGCGATGATGATGTCGGCAACGGTGGCATAGCTGGCGGTGACGCCGCCATAGCATGGGTCGGCCAGGAGAGAAATGTGCGGCACGCGAGCCTCGCCAAGGCGGGCGAAAGCAGCGACCGTCTTCGCCATCTGCATAAGCGAGAAAAGCCCCTCGTGCATTCGCGCGCCACCCGAGGCATTGATGGTGAGCAACGGCGTGCCAATCTCGGCACAGCGCTCAATGGCGCGAGTGAGCTTCTCGCCAAAAACCGAGCCCATGCTGGCGCCAAGAAAGTCGAAATCAGACACCGCGAGGGCAATCGGCCGACCCGCTATCAGAGCCGTGCCGGTGATGAGCGCCTCGGTTTCCCCGCTCCTGGTTTGCGTAGAGTGAATTTTTTCTGAGTAGGAACCGCTGCCATCTTCAAAATGAAGGGGATCGGCAGGCTGGATCAGACGATCCCATTCGAGAAACGACTCATGGTCGACGATTTGGAGGATACGCTCACGGGCTCGCAGTCGAGCATGATGGCCACACTTGGGACAGACCCGCAGATTGTTTACGAGCTCTTTGGTGTAGATCAGCTCAGCGCATTTGACGCACTTGTGCCAGAGCCCACCCGGCATTTGCTGATCGAGTCGACCGTCATCTGTTGGCAGAGGCTGGAACTTTTCGCCGCGATGGAGGATTGAACGCATTTCATCACTCAGCTAATAGCCGCACAGGGTGATGCGAAATCGAAAAAAGGAAGGGAGGTGCGTTACGCACGACCGCCCTCAGACCCCGAACGCAACCGGTTCAGGATACGCGAGAGGCCGTACGCTAACAAGCCTGTGAACGCAAACGGATCGGAGATTACGTCTTGCGACTTGTGAGAATGGCGTAACCCCAGGCAACAACTACGCCGCCGAGGATGGCCACGATGAGGCTGCCAATGCTCCAGTTGATGCTGAACTCGTCGTCAACAATCCTGCTGTACAGGAACCCTCCAACCAGAGCCCCGATGATACCCAGCACGATGTTCATGATCCAGCCTTGCTGGTCATCGGTGCCGACGAGCTTGCTGGCAACCCAGCCAACCAGCGCCCCAAAAATCAGCCACGAAATCAGGCCCCTGCGTGATCCCTCCTTGCGTACAGTCTATGGTAGCAAATTCGATTCAACCTCGCTGAGAGCTCTTCTCCTTAGCAGATTTCGTTCAAGACTGAGAGCCATCGAACTCTGGCATGGGTTCTATCTGTTCTGAATGTAGGGGTCGAGGGCGTCGCGGAGTCCGTCACCGATGAAGTTGATTGACAGGACGGCAAGCGCGATCATCAAACCAGGTGGCAACCAGAGCCAGGGCATCGACTCCAGCACGGTCAGCGACTGGGCGTCGGTCAACATGTTGCCCCAGCTGGGAGTGGGCGGTTGCACGCCAAGCCCGAGAAAGCTCAGGCCGGCTTCGATCAGGATGGCATAGGCGATCCCGAAGGTTGCTGCCACCAGCACTGGCTCCATGGCGTTGGGCATCAAATGTCTGAAGATCAGTCGTTTGTCGCTGCAGCCAACAGCTCGCGCCCCGATGATGAACTCGGTTTCCCGCAACGAAAGCAACTGTCCGCGTAGCAAGCGGGCTATTGGTGGCCAGCCGAGCAGGCCAATTGCGAGCATGACGTTGTAGATACTCGGGCCGAGTACCGAGGCCAGCGTAATGATGATGATCAGTGTTGGGAATGACAGTACGACGTCGGCGAGACGCATTACGAAGGAATCGACCCAGCCCCCGAAAAAGCCTGCCAGCGCACCGAGCACCACACCAATTCCGGTGTAAATCGACACCGCGACGAGTCCAACGCTCAGCGAAACGCGTCCGGCGTAGAGAAGGCGCGTCAGGACATCGCGGCCCGCAGTATCGGTGCCCAGCCAGTGATCCCGATCGGGAGGAATGCGATATGACGACAAATCGACCGCCGTTGGCGAGTATCTTGTCAGCAACGGGGCAAAGAGCGCCAGAAAAACGAGCACGCCCAGAATCGAAAGCCCAATCATCGCCAGTCTATGTCGTTTGAACCGGCTCCAGACGGTCGGCCCTCGGCGGACCTCAGATTCCTGGCCCAGAGCATTCGACGGATCCGACTGCTGTCGCTTTTCGCTTAGCCCCGCTCCTTCAATGACTTGTCCGGCTGTCTCTACCATATCGATTCTGGTGCGCTCCCGAGTCCTGAATGAGCAGACTAAGACTATGAATATGAGATCCGTGGGTCGATCCACGCGTAGATGATGTCGGCGATCAGGCTGCTGAACAAAATTGCGATAGCGCCGATCATGTTGATCGCCATGATCGTTGGATAATCCCGGCCACGTACAGCCTTGATCGCAAGAGTGCCCATGCCGGGCCAGGAGAAGACCTGCTCGATGATCACGGTGCCGCCCAGCAACTGGGGAAGTGTCAACGCAACCACGGTCACTAGCGGAATCAGCGCGTTCCGCAGCGCGTGCCTGGAGATCACGTTCCGCTCAGACAGACCTTTGGCCCGCGCCACCCTGACGTAGTCCTGCCGGATGGTTTCGAGCATGCTGGAGCGGGTATAGCGAATCAGCGGGGCTGCCTGGCCCAGACCCAGCACGACCGCCGGCAGAATCAGATGATGCAGCGAATTGAGAAACGTTGGCTCCTGCCCGACCGTCCCCATACCGGCGGAGGGCAGCCAGCGCAACTTGATGGCAAAAACGTAGATACCTGCCAGAGCGAGAAAGAATGCCGGAATCGAGATTGCGGTGAATCCGAACACGGTCGCGAAATAGTCGATGAACGAGTACTGGCGCACTGCGGAGATGATCCCGATCGGAATCGCAATGACCAGCGCAAGCAGCTGGACTGTGAGCATCAGCTTCACGGTCGGCCAGATCCTCTCGCTGATTTTGTCAGCAACAGGCTGGCGATCGGTGTATGAATATCCGAGATTGCCTTTGGCGACTTCTTTCAGCCAGATGCCATAGCGCACGGGCAATGGCCGATCGAGCCCGAGTTCGGCTCGGCGGTCTTCGAGCCAGCCCGGGCCGAGCTCGGAGATCTGCTCCGGATTCACCATTGCAGAAACGGGATCACCTGGCGCCAGGCTGATGATCAGGTAGGTCACCAGCGTGATCCCGAAAAAAACCGGTATACCGATCAAGAGTCGCCGCAGGATATATCGACCCACTGCTTATGTTCTCACTGCCGATGCACCTGCGACGATCATTGCGCGTTCCTTACTCCGAAACGGACCAGTCCTCAGCATTCCAAAGCTTGTTGTCCGAGTAGCTTGGCGGCGCAAAGCCTCCCAATCGCTCCCTGAAGCCATAAATCGAGTTGGGCGACCAGAGGAAGATCCACGGCAGCTCAGCATTCAGAATCTGGGCGATCTCCGTGTATGTGGCCTTGCGTTCTTCCAGGTCGGTCTGAGCTTTGCCCAGGGCCAGCAGCTCGTCCACCCGTGGATTCGAGTAGTGCGAGCCATTGCCGCCACCTGGTGTGAAGTTCGCCGTATCGAAATACGTGCCCGAGATGCTCGGATCGGCCCGGAACACACCGCCGGCATTATAGAAGAGATCGAAGTCGGTCTCATCGATGTAGCGCCGCAGCAACTCCGCCGTATCGACCTGCAGGATCGAGATGTTGAAGCCGACCTGGCTCAGCTGCTCCTGCATGATCGCGACCGCGGCATCCTTTTCTGGCGTGCCCGGCAGGTGCATGATGGAGATTTCCTGACCCGTGTCGAAACCGGACCCTTCGAGGAGTGAGGTCGCCAGCTCCGGATCGTAGGCATACGGATCGAGGCCCTCTGGTGTGCCCATCCACTCTGGTCCAAAGATGGAGGAGTTGACGACGGTGCCTTCGCCCCGCAGCACGGCGCTGACGATGCCTTCGCGATCGATGGCGTGCATCATCGCTTTGCGAATGTCGACGTTCTGCAGAAAATCGCGTGTCAGGTTCACAGCCAGGAAGTCCATGCTCGGACTTGGAACACTGACCACGGTCACGCCGTCCAGCCCGGAGGCACGCTCCAATTCAGCCACTGGCAGGGTCATCAAATCGAGCTCGCCCGTCTCCAGTTGCCCAAAGCCGACCTCGGGCGTGAGGATTCGCATGAAGATACGATCGAGGCCGACCTCGCCC
>JBGTJM010000296.1:0-2169 GCA_041745115.1 Thermomicrobiales bacterium | reverse complement strand
CAGCCGATGAACGGAGCATGATCACCGAAAACGAAGTAAGGAACTGGCAGTCGAACGAACTCAATTCCCTTGCTGGCAAGATAGACGAAATCCCGGTCAGTGATCCAGGTGTCCCGGTGGGCTTTGTACCGCTCTTGCTTTGTAGCGTCGTCAAGCTGAATGCAGAGGGATGTTTCGTCCTCGGCATCGGTACCGGAGAATAGCGTCGGACTCATCCATTTTTCGAGTACTAGCCAGTTTCCGAGATTGACTCCTTTCATCACTGTGAGTCTCTCCTTCCCTTCGTTTGACGAGAAAACGTCCTCCTTCGGAACGGAAAATGGTCAGCTTTCCTGTTCTGCTATTTGCCGCTCCCAGGCGCGAGCCACGAGAGGTACGCCGGGACGCGGATCGGCACCGTAGACTGGTCCATCATCGAGCGTGAAGTTCATCAGATTGAACTCGGACGGCACTACCTCCGGCCATTCAGGCAACGCGGCCCCGTTCGGATCGCCTGTTCTGACGAAATTGCCGATATAGGTGTGAAACGCCGAGGCCATGGCCTGATCGTTCGCGGTGACGGCGTCGCCGTAGCGAGCCTCGAGCGTGTCGAACATGAATGGCAGTTCGCCAGAGTGGGCCTGGGCTACCTGTTCGGGCCGGGTGGACTCAGCGGTATAGGTGAATCGATAGACCCATGAAGGTTGCCCGGCATTCTTCATCGTGCTGGCGACGAAATGCGCTGCCTCGTGCATTGTCATGTCGGCACCGATTGAGAGGAGAAGCGTAATCAGATCCTGTGGCCCGAGAAACCGATCGTCGCCGAACCCGTAGGCCTCGCGAGCGGCGTCTTCGTCATCGCCGAACCACCGCAGCGGCGAAATCTTACTCGGAGGGAAGACCGTCGGCACGTCGATTGCAGTAGATCCGATGAGGATCGGAATTTGCTTGCTGGTGCCACTCAGGAAGTGATCCTGCGGTTGCCCGACGATCACCGCATCGTCGATAACCGGTACGCCGGTCAGCGAGCCGCCCAGGAGGATCACTTTGGCGAGCTGCTCGAGATCCTCTCGACCTGCCAGAATCTCGGGATCGAGTTGCCTCAGGGCTTCCAGAGCTTCGGCGTCGCGGCCCCGGATGCCGTTTTCCAGAGCAAAGGCTGCATCGACCGTGGGCGCTGAAAAACCGAGAAGCTCATCCTCTGCCATGGGACGGACGATCAGCGCGTTGCGGCCCCCACCAGACATAACGACTGCCTGATGGAAGAGGTCACCGACGATTGGTGACGTCATCAGGTGGATTACCGATGCGCCACCCGCCGATTCACCTGCGATCGTCACTCTGCCCGGATCTCCTCCAAATGCCGCGATGTTCTCTTGAACCCACTCAAGGGCCTGGATCTGGTCGAGCAACCCATAGTTCCCGACATACCCCTCACCGGCTTCGATGAGAGCCGGGTGGGCGAAGAATCCGAGCCGGCCAACGCGATAATTGAACGTGACGACAATCATTCCCTGCGAGGCGAATGCCGAGCCGTCATAGATCGGTATCGAGGATCCCCCTCCAACATACCCACCACCGTGCACCCAGACCAGAACCGGAAGGGCGGCGTCTGCACTGGTCCCGGCGGGACGCCAAACGTTAAGGCAGAGGCAGTCCTCTGATGGTGTGGTCTGGATGTCTTCCAGCCCGAGGGCCTGAATGCAATCAGTGCAAAAATCGGTCGCATCGAGCACGCCGGTCCAGGTCTCGACAGGCTGCGGTGCCCGCCAACGGAGATCTCCGAGCGGTGAAGCAGCGAAAGGAATGCCTTTGAACGACGACACGTTGTTCGTTTCGACGCCACGCACTTGACCGGCACTCGTTGACACGATGTCATCGGAACTCGATTGCGTTCGCATACCGTACCTTTCATTGGGCGAAGTGCTGTGGGTTGATGCCGCCGCAATGCTCATCTCGCGTGCAGCGATCAAGTTGGTTGACGCCAGGGCCAGACCTGTTCCCAAACCGGCAATCCGAGTAACGAGCGAACGGCGGCTCAGTTCACCCAGGCTCCGAGATTTCAAGGGCTTTTCATCTGTCATCTTCGATCTCCTTTCCCATGCCACGATTTGAAAGTGTCGCCATGTGCTACGACTGTGGGTTGATTCCAAGCGGACTCCTCACAATCGAGAGAACTCCCTTGTACCA
>JBGTJM010000295.1:0-14443 GCA_041745115.1 Thermomicrobiales bacterium | reverse complement strand
CCGCATGGTCTTCGTCTATTGCCCTGGAGTTCTGTTCGGACTGCCAGCGTTCGCGGCACAGGTAGTTTGATCGACCCTTCAGTGCCATTGCGTTCAACGGTCGTGTTGAGCCGAGGGATGCCATTACTTCGACTACCTGAGGAATGTCCTTTTTGATCAACTGCTCTTGAAGGGCCCGGGTGTGCGTGGAAACAATGACCGGTTCGTCCCGAAGCTGAGTCCACAGCGCGGCCGGTACAAGGTACGCAAGCGACTTCCCGATTCCAGTACCTGCCTCCGCCACAAGCACCTCTCCATCAAGAAACGCGGTGGCAATGGCCGTTGCCAGCTCCTGCTGCCCAGTACGATATTCGAACCCGGATATCTCCGAATCCAGCACACCACCTTTGCCAAAAACCTCCAGAATTCCATCCAGCATGGAGGTTCTGAGGGCTCCGGTTGCCCCATCCTTTTCAGTCTCGGTTTGGCTCGATTCAGCCAACTTCCATCACCGAGAGCACCATGTTTTCAACACACTCAATCATCGTGGCTATCGATTTGGAAGTAGAGTCACAATTCTCCATGGCTTAGGAAACCAGAGACCGTGACCGTCAAAGCAAGCAGCTGATACAGGCCATCCGCTAGCGGCTCATTGTCGATATATTCGTCGGGGCGATGCACGTTCCCACCAGTCGTCAAGCCCACGCAAACTGCTGGTATGCCCCTACTAATCGGGATATTGGCGTCGGTGCTCGATGCGTCACCAACTGGTTGAATCCCTATCGACTCCAAGATCCCGCCAGCAAGCCTGATGATTCTGCTGTCAGCAGGCACAACTCCCGCCGGTCGTTCGCCAATGACTTCCCACTGAACCCGCACCCCTTTTCGATCCACCGAAAGGATCCGCTCGACCGATTCGCTCAGTCGACGCAGAGATTTCTCTTCGACTGACCGAAGATCAAGCAGAAACACTGCCGACGGAGCGATCGAGTTGACGGAAAGTCCACCTTCAATCGTTCCAACATTGATCGTCGTCTTTGGGTTCGCCGAAAGGTGAACTCTGTTCAGATCGTGAATGATCTCAGCAGCCATGGAAATCGCATTTGCGCTGCCGTAGTCACCCCAGCTGTGGCCTCCTGGACCATTGACCTCGACGCGATAGCGCCTGCTGCCCACCGCTACGTGCGTTACTCGGCCCAGATTGTGGCCCTCAATAGCAATAACGGCTCCAATCTCTGGGTTGGCGTCCATAACGGCTGTCATACCCCGCAGATTTCCCAATCCCTCTTCGCCGACATTGCCGGTAACAATGAGGTCCGTTGCCAGCTCGACGCTCGCCCTTTGCAGCATCCGCGGCATCATCAGACCCGCTGCAATCCCCAGACTGTTATCTCCAATTCCGGGTCCTCGGGTACGGCCGGAGTCTGAGATGATATCGAGCCTGGTGCCTAATGGGAAAACAGTGTCGATGTGGCCAGCAAGCAGCAGACTCGACGTCGATACGATCCCCGAGAGCCGTCCGGTTACATCACCAAGATGGTCGACCACGACCTGACAGAATCCGTACGACCCCATCAGAGAAGCAATGAGCTCACTTCGTTTGGACTCATCATTTGTCGGCGCAGGTACTCTTGCAATATCGGCTGCAAGTTCGAGCACAGCCGGTGCCGAAGCGCGTGCAGCATCGAAGAGAGACGCACCCACATCCCCCGGCAACAGCGGAATCGACGAGGACATCCGGACCATGTTCCGCAACCCCGCCTGCCTGATCTGATAATCGAATCCAAACAACCTAGGCGGTCAGTATAGCCCACCAACTGACTGCCGACGTGTCAAAACCGCAACACCGCAAAGGACAATATGTCGCTTTGGATTCAGCACAGATGTCGATGAAGTGGGAGAATGAATACTGACTGAGTTCGTTTTGTTTTGACAGGAGTCACCATGGCCATCCACAAGTTCGACGCAGTCATTGTTGGCGCTGGAGGAGCTGGCCTGATGGCAGCGATTCAGATGGCTGGCAAGGCCAACGTGGCGGTGGTCAGCAAGCTCTACCCACCTCGATCTCACACCGGCGCTGCACAGGGGGGTATTGGAGCTGCACTCGGAAACACCGAGGAGGATCACTGGGAATGGCACATGTTCGACACCGTCAAAGGTGGCGACTACATCGTAGACCAGGACGCAGCGGAAATCCTCGCCAGAGAAGCGATCGATTCGGTCATCGAGCTCGAGCACATGGGACTCCCGTTCAATCGAACTCCCGAGGGCAAAATCGATCAGCGTCGATTTGGAGGTCACACCCGAAACTACGGTGAAGGGCCGGTAAAGCGGGCCTGCTTTGCAGCCGATCGCACCGGCCACATGATCATCCAGACGCTCTACCAGCAGGGAATCAAGAACAACGTTCAGTTCTTCGATGAGCATTTCCTGCTCGATGTCATCTTCGCCGACAATGGTGAGTGCTGCGGCTGCGTTACGTGGGAGATCAAGACTGGTGAGATTCACGTTCTCCATGCCAAAGCCGTATTGATCGCCACAGGTGGATTCGGCAGGGTTTTCAGAATTACATCGAATGCGATGGCCGGAACTGGCGACGGCGTTGCTATTCCCTACCGGCGTGGTATCCCGGTCATGGATATGGAGTTCTACCAGTTTCATCCAACCGGGCTGTATCGTCTCGGCATTCTGCTTTCAGAGGCGGCACGTGGCGAAGGCGGCATCCTCCGAAATGGCAACGGCGAAGCCTTCGCCGAACGCTATGCTCCGACCTTGAAAGATCTGGCTCCCCGGGACATGGTTTCCCGATTTATCTTCCAGGAAGTGAAGGAGGGTCGAGGAGTCGATGGAAAAGATTATGTCCACCTCGATCTGACCCATCTGGATCCAGCGGTCATCGACGCCAAGCTGCCAGACGTCACCGACTTCGCCAGAACGTATCTCGGCGTCGAGCCGAAGAGTCAGCCAGTCCCGATCCAGCCCACAGCCCACTATGCTATGGGCGGACTTCCAACAGACGTCGATGCACGAGTCATCCGGGATGAGCAAGGAACGGTTATTCCGGGCTTCTACTCGGCCGGCGAGTCGGCTTGTGTTTCGGTCCATGGGGCCAACCGTCTTGGCACGAACTCACTCGTCGATCTCGTTGTCTTTGGTCGTCGCGCGGGCCGGCACATGCTCGATTTTGTGAATCGCGAGGATTTCCCCGAGCTTCCTCGCAATCCAGACGCGTTGGCTCGCGCCGAGCTGGAATCCGTCCTCTCGAATCGCGGCAGCGAAAGTGCTGCCGAAGTTCGCGCACGCATGCAGGACATCATGATGGACAACGTTTCGGTCGTCCGGGACGAAGACGGCCTCATTGCAGCACGCGACGAAATACAGAGCCTGAAGCGGACCTACCAGCATGTGAGCGTCCGAGACCCGGGCAAGGTGTTCAATACCGATCTGATGGAAACACTTGAGCTCGGCTACATGCTCGACTGTGCCGAATCCATTGTCGAGGGTGCGCTAGCCCGGCAAGAAAGCCGCGGGGCCCACTATCGATCCGACTTTGAAAAGCGCGACGACGTGAACTGGCTTGCTCACACGATGGTCAGCAAAACGTCAGGTGGACTGCAGATTCGCAAAAAGCCTGTCAAGATCACAGTGTTCGAGCCGAAAGAACGAACCTACTAGAAATCGAAACTGTTGCTTCTCGAAAGGAATGCTCGTTGAAGTCCACAATGCGAATTAAGCGATTCGACCCGGAGAACGATGTAAAGCCATCTTTCCGCGACTATGACGTCGAATGCGATCCAAATGACCGTGTGCTCGATGCGCTCAACCAGGTCAAATGGTTTCAGGATGGAACCCTGACCTACCGGCGATCGTGCGCCCACGGCATCTGTGGCTCGGACGCCATGCGAATCAACGGACGGAATCGACTCGCCTGTCAGGTTCTCATGAAAGAGGTCGGCAAGAAAGTCACCATCGAGCCACTGCTCGGTTACGAAGTGATCAAAGACCTGATCATTGATATGGACAAGTTCTTTGACGCCTACAAGAGTGTCAAGCCCTATCTGATAGCGAATGATCCGCCCGCGTCTCACGAACGGCTTCAGTCGCCCGCCGATAGGGATCGATTCGACGACACAACGAAGTGCATTCTCTGCGCCGCATGTACCACTGCATGTCCAATCACCTGGACGAACGATCAATTCGTCGGTCCGGCTGCAATCGTCAACGCCCATCGATTCATCTTCGACAGCCGCGATCAAGGCTCAGGAGAGCGATTGCAAATTCTCAATCAGCAATCGGGTGTCTGGCGTTGTCGCACCATCTTCAACTGCACGGACGCCTGTCCTCGTGACATCGAAGTGACGAAAGCAATCGAAGAAGTGAAACGCGCGCTGCTGGTCGAGGCTCTCTGATCCACCAGCTCGCCTCACCGCTACAGCAGAGATACGTGTGCGGTAAACTAGCGGACCGGTCAGTTCTGCAGTCCGTGCAATGTTTACTGGAGCCCTGATGGACAATCCGTTTTCGTGGGATTACCTGACAACGATCCCTGGTCCGAATGAGGTATTTGGGCCGTTTGCCATTGCGTATCTCGCCATCTTCATCGGTGGATTCGCTCTGTCGATCTTTGTCTATAACAATTGGGCGAAGCGCTGGTTCACTGATCCGGTATTGCACAAAATGGCTAAGAAGTGGGCGGGTATCGGGCTGATCATCTTCAGCATGGGCCTCTTCTTCTTTCTGATTCGGTGGTTGCAGATTAATCCTTTTGAGCTCGGAATGCGTATTTGGCTCTGGATCAGCCTGCTCGCGGTAGCTGCCTGGATCGGGTACATGCTCTACGACTACCGCAGGAACTACCCAGTCGCCAAAGCGGCCTACGATGATCTCATCCAGCGGCGGATATATCAGCAGTCAGCCACGAGTCAGAAGCGACTCGAAGAATTCGCCCGAGTGAGTCGCACTTCCGGCTCATCCCGACCCAGGCCGGTGAGACGCAAACGCGCCTGACAAGATCAGGCGCGTTTCAGGGCGTTTGCTAAGAAGATTGGCCGTGCACCCTCTGTCGATCTGCGACATTCCGGCTTGCCGAGGTTCGTTTGCTCCGGCGGAGCGACCCCACGTCACCCGAGACGTTCCGCTTAAGGCTGCTACCTTCCGGTCCTGACCTGGTTCACAGTGTCTCGCCGCGCGGGACTCGGCCATCAACGCCTCGTCACCTCGCCAGTCCCACAATGCCGGACCTCGAGAGGGAATTCAACCCCGCTAGAGCGGTTTGCGGGTACAGGGCACCGCTAGCTCCCCGTCTAGCACGACCGACCGAAGTGTATCACCGCCACTGCATCATCAGCACGGATCGTCTACTCAGGTGGCAACGGTCCATCAACTGGCCACTCAATCGGCCGTGGGCCCGGATCAGACATTTCCGGATTGTCCTGGAGCCGCCGCAATACCCGTACCGTCAGATCGTTGCGCACCTGAACCTGGCACGAAAGCCTCAGATGCTCATGCCGCTCGTCGACCCGGCTGAGTCGCTCCTCTTCGGCGGCGGTCACAGGTCCCGCGTCGCCGTCAACAATCTCCACGCGGCACGTAGTGCAACGCGCGTTCCCCCCGCATCGATGCAGAATGTCAATCCCAGCATCCTCAATCGCCAGCACAAGTCGCCGCCCCTCTGCAGCCTCGAGGGCAACATCCGGCTCCACTGTCACTTTATGCACGTTTCCCCATCCTTCACCCGTTGGGCGTATGCCACGATTCCTGCTCACTCGATAACCTCCAAAGTTTTACCCGCTCTGGCGGGCGCACGCAAACTCCCGCGCTACGAATAGGTGTACAAGTCAGTCACATTGAAGCAAGCGGATCGTATAATGATTGGCAGGTTGAGGCTGAACGCCCAACATACAAGTGCACTTAGTTCTAATCGACTCAATCATCCGAAGGAACGGCCATGGTAATGAAGTATGTCAACTGGTTCTTCCGGATTCAGGGCGAAGATAGAGAGATCCCGAAGTGCCCAGACCACAAAGTCCACATGCTTCTCAGAGGGCACATGGGGCGACCAGCAATGTTCTCCCGACAAACCGGTGGGGAGTACACCCACATCTACTTCTGCCCCATCGAACGCTGCAACCAGACCGCAGAGCGCAAAGTCGTCCGGACCCAGGCTCCGATGCCGGGCGAACCACCTGAGCGGCCCCTCTACGCCCGGAAGAACGACCACACCCTTCGTTAGAGTTCCAATCGTATTACTGCCTGGCATTCTCGCCCTGGTAGATCCCTGAGTAACCCTCGGCAGTCGCATCGCTCAGCCTGATGAAAACAAGCTGCGCCACTCTGGCGCCAACTTGCACGCGAAACCCGTGCGGATTGTCCACCATCATGAGCGAAGTCGAGCGCCCGCTGTAGCCTGCGTCCCAAACCGCAGTGTGAATGGAGACCCCGCTGCGAGTCAGACTGGAACGGGGTCGTCCAAACGCCATCAAATCCCTGGGTATGTTCACCGTTTCGCGGTACGTAATATGATACGGGCTCGGCGACAGGTCCAGATATCCTCCATCATCCGGAACAACGGCTTCGAGATCGGGGAGCACACGTTCGTCGTTCGATACCGCGATGTTGCCACGTCCGGAGAATCGCCTCACCTCTTCAAGCGTGAGGTCGAATCCATTCGGCTGAACCTGAGTATCCAGATCCAGAAAATCTGCCACCAGCCGGGTCTCCGACAATATGAGTTCCTGAATCTCCTCACCGCTGAGCACCCCCCCGGCATTCGACGTCACGCTCAATCCTCCTCTTCTTTTACAACCAACGTTTGCGAGCACCGACGCAGGGTGCCTCGACCGAAACCACCGGCAAAACAACCTGCTGTGATACTATCGTAGACTATATAGTCAGTGTTTGAATATTCGAAACCTTACATCGATTCGAATTCGTACCCAGGCAGGGATCAGATGGTACTCACAGCACCAGCCAGACCGGCAACTCCAATCCAGACCTTCAATCCAGGACGTGCACAGGACGCCTATGGGCGGACGATGACCTATCTCAGAATCTCGCTGACAGATCGGTGCAACTTCCGCTGTGTCTATTGCATGCCGGCTACTGGCATGCAGTTCCAGCCCAGAGAAGAAATCCTGACCGATGAGGAGTTGCTGAGAGTCGTTCATCTTTGCACTAAACTGGGGTTCAGGAAGATTCGCCTTACTGGAGGCGAACCGACTATTCGCCCACATCTTGTGGAGCTCATCCGTGAAATAAAGCGGTTTCCCGGCGTCGAAGAGATTTCGATGACCACTAACGGCCTGCTATTGGGTCGTATGGCGGAAGAACTTCGATCGGCTGGTCTCGACCGGATCAATGTAAGCATCGACACACTCGACCCGCTCAAGTTCAAGTTGATCACCAGGGGCGGGCGTCTCGATCTTGTACTTCAGGGAATCGAAGCTGCTGAAGCCTCCGGAATGCGACCAATCAAGCTCAACGCCGTCGTGGTCAAAGGGCACAACGAACATGAGGTCGCCGACCTCGCAGCCTTGACACTCACGCACGACTGGGAAGTGCGCTTCCTCGAAATCATGCCCATGGAAGGCGTTGGCGTCGTTTACGACGAGGGGCTCATAACATCCGCGGAGACTCAGGCTGAGCTCGAAAAGCACTTTGGAGCGCTACTGCCAATAGAGACAGATCCTTCCGACCCGGCACGACTCTGGCAGATTCCGGGCGCTCAGGGCAAGATCGGCTTCATTTCCCCAATTTCCGCTCCATTCTGCGCCGCATGCAATCGCGTCAGGCTGACTGCTGATGGCAAACTTCGCCTCTGCCTGCTCCGGCAGGACGAGATAGACTTTCGTGATCTCTTGCGAAACGGCGCAACCGACGTTGAGCTCGAGAAACTCCTGCTTGGTGGCATCTGGAGAAAGCCTTGGGGACATGGTGTTGCCGAGGGAGACCGATCAATCGGGAGAGGAATGTCTCAAATTGGCGGGTGACAGTCAAATAGAACGATTTACACTGCGATTCGAGCTTCCCGACACGCTTCTTCCCACCTTGAAGGCTCGATTCCCTCAGATCGAGTTCATCGTAGCTTCAGATAGCGATTTCGGCGAAGCCATCATAAATAGCGATGCAGCGATGGTTTGGAAGATCACTCCGGAGGAACTGGCTACCACCGAGCGGCTCAAGTGGGTTCACTGGGCCGGTGCTGGTGTGGACAGGGCGCCGCTCGCCGCTCTGAGAGAGCGGGGCGTGATTTTCACGAACAATAGTGGTGCCCATGCATCCAATATCGCGGAGCATATTCTGAGCCTGATGCTCTCGTTCTGCAGGGCGCTCCCCTTTCTGTTTGAAGCGCAGCGCCAGGGTGTCTGGGCAGACGACGAAGGTCGCCGTCGGGTCAGTGAGCTCGGTGGATCGTCCCTGCTGGTTTTAGGCGCTGGAAAGATCGGGAGGGCGCTCGCAGTCCGCGCTCAGAGTCTCGGACAACACGTCACAGTAGTCGGCAGGACTGCTCGATTTGACAGTCAATCAGGCCTTCAGGTCCATGGCATCGAGTCACTGGATTCTCTGCTCCCGGACGCGGACCACGTCGCAATCTGTACTCCTCTGACTGAACGCACGCGAGGACTGTTCGATCGACGAAGACTTCTGCTAATGAAGCCCGGCGCATACCTCTACAACATTGGCAGAGGCTCCATAGTCGACACCGAAGCGCTCCTGGAGCTTCTTGAATCAGGCAAACTTGGCGGTGCGGGACTCGATGTCACCGACCCAGAGCCGCCTCCAGCCGGACATCCCCTCTGGAACGCCCCCAACGTGGTGTTGACGGCTCACACCTCAGGAGCGGCTCCAAGGCTCTGGGAGCGATCAACCGAAATACTGGTTGAAAATCTCGAGCGATATCTGAGCGGTCAGAGACTCAACAACATCGTCGACTATGACCAGGGTTATTGACGCTGCCTCTGGTTCTCGATGCGGCGGTTCCGGCGAACTACTGGCTGAGAGTCAACGTCCCATTCTCGAATTCCACGTTGCCGATATGTGCTCCCTGGGAATCTGAGAACAGGTACACCGGCCGCTCGGCTGATCCTCGCGGATCCTGAGCCGCAGCCGCAATCGCCCCAACCATCTCGTCTCTGTGGTGTGCAAGTTTCACCAGCGCGATTGCTGCGCCACCCTCACCACCACCCATCATCCGGGCTCCCAGTACATCGGGCACCGCTTGAAGGCGTGAAACGATCCCTTCGACAACCGGATGGCTGATGTCATAGTCAGTTGCGGACGATCTGCCAGAGGCCGTCATCAGCTCGCCAAACCTCGGCCAATCACCGCGCTCGAGTGCAACGACCGCCTCGTGAACGCGTTGCGTTTCTGATACAACATGGCGGCAGCGCTGAAACAGAACCGGCTCTTCCGCATCGAATCCCAGCTGGGCTGCCCGCTCAAGATCTTCTGAACTCAAGGATGCCAGGTGATCGATCTGCCGGTCCAGAACAATGCTGAGTAGCCTCTTTGCTCGATCGCACTCCTCGACTCTCACCGGGTACGATGATCGCGCGAGAGCACGGGGTACACCTGAATCAACGACCGCGAAGGCATACCCGCTCCTACTCACGGCAAACTGCTCGAACGAGGCGCTCGAACCATCGAACAAGATTGTCCCACCTGCCACAGAAGCAGCCTGGTCCATTGTTCCACAGGGTGATCCTGCTCGATGCTCGGCTTCTTGCGCCACAAGTACCACCTCGGCTGCGGCAAACCTGCTGGCGCTGAGCGCAAGCGTCAGTGAAACGCAGAGCGCAGCCGATGAACTGACACCGGCGCCCATGGGCACCGTACTCGACACCGAGAAACGTCCAGTGCAAACCGGCAAATCCCGTGATCTCAGTGCCGCAACGGTGCCGCGCACGAAGTCGGATGGTTCCTGCGAGTGCGCCAGTCCTCGTTTATCGAAGTCTTCGGCCTCGCCAATCCGAACAACCGATGATCCAAAGTCGGCGAGAACAACCTCAAGGGATCGCTCAGGAGATTCTGCATCCCACAGCGTCACGCAACCTCGATCGATCGCTGAGGCGAGAACAGGTCCTCCACTGTAGTCGATATGGTTTCCGATGAGCTCGATGCGGCCCGGGGCCGCGGCAAAGTGTGCTGGTCGCCACTCCGAACCCCAGAGCTCTCGTCCAGCCTCATACGCGGCAACGCCAGGAGCTTGGGCCCATGAGCTTTTCATTGACGGCAGCGCTCCCGCATGACTAGCGCCTCATCTGCACAGTCTTGAACGCCTCGGCCAGCTCGAAATCCTGTCCTTCGGCGAGCTCAGCACACCGTTCTCGCACACGAGGAAAGACATCCTCTCCATCACCAATTTGCGACACATGCGCTTTGAGGGTATGGCACTTGTCGTCGAACGTCCCGGTTATGTCGACAAAGAGATCCGGATGTTCCGCATTGAAGAACCAGATCTCCGCGGTCTTGTGTGGCTCCAGTCCTGCCCGCAAATGCTCTGGAAAATAATGAGGATCTCTCGCTGTTGGGTAAACCGCATCATGCGCAGCAGTTCCAACGGCTCGATGATCGGGGTGCAACGCATACGGTCTGAACGGGTCGTGAGTGATGATCACATCCGGTCGATGCGTCCTGATCATCCGGACGATTTTCTCCCGAAGAGCCAGATCTGGGGTCAACATTCCGTCGGATTCGCGCAAAAACTCTACATGCGCAACCCCGATTCGCTTCGCCGCATCGAGCTCCTCCGCTTCCCGGGTTCTGGCCAGATCCTCAGGACTGACCTTCGGATCCGGAGTTCCCATATCCCCCGATGTCACTTGAATAATGACAACCTTCTTCCCTCTATTCGTGAGATAGGCCATTGTTCCGCCGGCCGCAAACTCGGCGTCATCAGGATGTGCCACAACTACCATATACACGCCATAGTCATCCCAGTTCGTTCGTTCGCTCATGCCTCTCCCTTAATTCGCGTCACGATCTCCTGATGCCGTCGCGAGCTCACCACTGCAACCGCTATTCGTCATTTGGAAACGCAGATCTCTGCAAACCCAATGCGTCCGACGCCAGCCGGTAGGAACGGCCAAGCACCTCCATTGGATTTCCCTGAGCGGCTGCCAGGCGATAGCGTATCTCTAGCGTAACCGATCCCGAGTAATTGGCCGCCGCCAGCGCTTCGAGGTATTGAATCACATTGACATCCGTCGGCCCTAACGGATTGTGCATGTCCCCGTATGCGCTACGGCCGTGCGCATGAACATGATTGACAACCGAAAAGAACGAATGATCGGGCGGGAAGGCCGCCACCTTATAGAGCATCGACTGCTGCAGATCATTGCCGATGTCCCAGCAAATCCCAACTCGCTCGTCTCCTACGCTGGCAACGAATCGCTTCAGCATCGCTCGATCGGTGTCAAATCGCTCTCGCGTCAACTCACCATCGTGCCGTAGTTCGATGGAGCAATGCAGACCACCGCCAAGGGCTGTCGACTCTTCGAGAGCCCATTCCAGGAACTCTGCCGTGGCCTGGGCGTTTTGCTCAGTGGCCTTCTCTTTCGCATTGGCGGCATGCAGGACCAATACTCTCGACGTTCCATACCGCTGCACGAGCTCAGCGCCAAATCTCAGGAGTGGTCGATACACTGCCTGCAACCGCCTTGGTTCGAACGCCCATCTGCGCAATGAGAATGCAGGTGCCAGCGACGCATGCAGGTTGCAGTGAAGATTCCGCGCTTGAAATGCACTGGCTACCGTATCCCAATCGTGCTCCTGAATGTGAACCCGCTCGTTGCGCTCGTCAGACGGACCGTGGTGCAATACCAGCTCAGTGGAGCTCGCCCCAAACGAAATCAACTGGTCGACATAGGCATCCACATTGGCGGCCCGCAACCCGAACCACTTTGGAGCTGACGCGTTCCCTAGTCGAATCATGGAGCGCCTTTGGTCATGCTTGCTTCAACCATGTGCTGATCAGAGCCAGCGCCTGGTCCCCAGGGACTTCATGCTCCTCTCCGGAGCGAAGCTGCTTGATCCGAACCGCATCGGCGGCTACGCCGGCCGCCCCAACGACAAGAGCAACCGGTATACCCTTTCTGAACCCAAACTTGAATTGCTCGCCGACGCTTCGTTTCGGTTGCAAACCAAGCTCGACCCGCCATCCCTCCGACCGCACCTGCGAAGCGATAGACGCCGCTTCAGCAGCGTCAGAATTCGCCGAAATGATCAGCACATCGGCAGCACTCTCACAAGCCGAGATGAGCTGGAACTCGGTGACCACTTCGAGAATCCGCTCCAACCCGAGCGAAACACCTGTCGCGGTGATCGAGCGATTTGCAAACGTGCCAATCAGATTCTCGTAGCGTCCTCCTCCAGCAACTGAGCCCACCTTCGGCTCGTCGACGAGCGCTTCGAACACAGGTCCTGTGTAGTAGTCGAGCCCTCGCGCTAGCGTAGGATCGAATCGAACCTGAGCTTCGCTCACCCCCATTGACGGAAGCACTGCGAAGATCTCCTTCAGCTCGCCAATTGCGTCCTGCGCAACAGAATCTCCCACGAGGCGGTCGGCAATGCGATCGAGCGCCAATGCGTTTGCGGTCTCCTTCGAAAGCGCTTCCACGACTCTTCTTGCCGCAGCATGATCGATTCCCGATCCGGCCAGCTCCTCGACGACGCCGTCCGATCCAATCTTCGCCAGCTTGTCTACCGACCGATAAACCTGCCCGGCTCGTTCGTCCGGTATTCCAGCCCATGCTGCCATGCGAGCAAGCAACTGTCGATGGCTGACGACAATCGAATACCTGGGGAGACCCACACTGGTCAACGCAGCGCCCAGAATCGCAATGATCTCGGCATCAGCCACCGGTGCCGGTGAGCCCACGATATCGGCATCACACTGCCAGAATTCGCGAAACCGGCCACGCTGCGGCTTTTCCGCACGCCAGACTGGAGCAATGTGGTAGCGGCGAAACGGCAGAACGATCTCGGACTGATGCATAGCCACAAAGCGCGCCAGAGGTACTGTGAGGTCGTAGCGCAAGCCGACTCGGCGATCTCCATGATCGCTGAACTCGTACATCAGCTTTTCGTTCTCACCGGCTTTGCCAGTCAACACCTCGAGATACTCGATTGCCGGTGTGTCCAGAGGCTCAAATCCGAACGACTCGAAGACAGATCTGAACCGTCCGATAACCTCTTGCCGCATTCGCATCTGTTCTGGAAGGTAATCGCGAAAGCCTTTGAGAATCTGCGGTTTTCTTGATCCGCCTGCTTTCTGTTGTTCGTCGGTCATCGGTTTCACTTTCACTTCGTTCTGTGCAAAGGCATGTGGACCGGTCTACTTACCTGACTCAAACACCAGATGTCGCAGTTCTGGCAGAATCAGACGTTCCATAGCCAGTTTCACGGCATTTCGTGAACCAGGCAGGAGGAGAACTGGCTTTCTTCGAACGACTCCGGCCTGGGCTCTGGAGAGCATCGCCGCTGATCCGACTTCTTCAAAGCTCAGCATCCGGAATAGCTCGCCAAAGCCCGGCAAGACCCGCTCGAACAGCGGCTCCACGGCATCCGGAGTCGTGTCTCGAGAGGCGATGCCTGTTCCACCAGTGACAATCAGCGCGTCCAGTTGATCTTCCATGGTCCAGTCGACGACAGTCGAAGCAATTGCACCACGCTCGTCTTTGACAATCGACTGTGCAGCTACAACGTGACCGCCTGACTCCAGGAGCGTTCGGATCAACGCGCCACTCAGGTCTCCGTGCGCATCACGCGTGTCACTGACCGTCAGAACTCCGACGCGAACAGCTTTCGGCCCGCTGGCTCGATGCTCGTCCGCACCACTCTCTGCAGGTGCACGTAACGGTTCTGAACTCATGTGGCCCCCAGCGTCATCGCCAACGCGACATTCCCAGCCAGTGCATCGTTCATGGCTGACACGGATATCTGGTCGTGAATCGTATGCGCATGGGCCTCTGATCCAGGTGCGAATCCGATGCACTCAACTCCGGCTGCCGCCAGGTGTCCCCCGTCGGTAGCGAACGTCCAAGGCCCGACATCGATCGATCGCCCAAAAAGGTGTCCAAGCGCAAGTGCCGCAGTCTGCACAACGGCAGATTCGGGCGATGTTGCAAATCCCCTGGTCGACGGCATGACCGAATCCAGCCCGGTATAGGTGCGGACCGGCCTCGTCTCAATGCTCACCTCGGTCGTCAATCCCGGAAAATCCGCCACTACCTTCTGTGCTTCAGTTGCAACTGCGTCCCTGATCCCTTCTGGCTCTTCTCCGGGTACATTGCGCCAGTCGATGTACAAATCGATCCTTCCCGGCGTCACGTTGCCACTGACCTGATCCGTCCTGATCTGGGTTGGCGAGGCTGATGATTCCCCGAACAACTCACTCGAAGCTCGCGGAATCGCCGAGAAACGCTCAACAAAACGCGCAGCTCCAAAATGTGGGTTGACTGCCCGC
>JBGTJM010000294.1:0-6944 GCA_041745115.1 Thermomicrobiales bacterium | reverse complement strand
AGCAGTCAACAAATCGACGCGGCAGGGGATCCTCTTCTTTGTCAATTCGCGCTGGATTCAGAACCGAAGCCTGACGTACGCGCTGGAAGAAGCGTTCCACAGCCTGCTGATGGTCGGAAGGCATCCGCTGGCTGCAATTCGGATCGAGGTCGATCCAGATCAAGTCGATGTCAACGTTCACCCGACCAAAGCTGAAGTGAAGTTTGTTGATGAACGTGCGGTGGGTCGAGCGGTGGCGCGAGCCGTGCACAATGCCCTGGTGCTCATGCCCCCGTCACCAGTGCCGTCGATTCAGTTTGACAATGGCTTTCATCCGTCACCAATCCCGTTGCCCTCGGCGCCGACCTCCACGGTGACACCGAGTGCAGGTTTCAGGGCTGGCTCCTGGGCGGGTGCCTCAGACGACGGGCCGAAGATTGTCCACCGTGAGCTACCGGCGCTTCGCGTGCTGGGGCAGGTCGCTGCGTCCTACATCATTGCAGAAGGCCCTGAGGGGCTATACATGATCGACCAGCATGCAGCACACGAGCGGGTGCTCTACGAGCGTTTTCTGGGGCGGATTGCCAGCGATCAGGTGGAGCAGCAGCCGATGCTCGATCCAATCGTGGTGGATCTTTCTTCGGAGGGACACGCAATTGCGCTTCGATCGCGTGAAGAGCTGGAGCGCATGGGCTTTGCACTTGAGGAGTTTGGTGATCAGTCAGTGGTTATCCGGGCCGTTCCGGCATCGATGGTTGGGTCCGATATTCCCGATCGGTTTCAGAAGATTCTCCAGGAGCTCGAAGAAGGTGGGTCTGGGACTTCCTGGCTGGACTCTGTTGCAATCAGTGTCGCGTGTCACACGTCGATTCGTGCTGGGCAGCTGCTCTCACTGACGGAAATGCGAGAACTGGTGCAGCAACTGGAGCAAACCGAACAGCCTCGGGCCTGCGGCCATGGACGGCCCACTATGCTTCAGTTGTCTCAAAGCGAGCTCGAAAAGCAGTTTGGTCGTCGGTAGAGACGACTAGCGGACAGCCCTCAGGCGAGGCTCAGGCTCTGGAAACTCATCGAGTTTGATCCAGCCTTGCCGAAGCGCGTAGATCACGGCCTGGGTGCGGTCATTCACAGCCAGCTTTCGCAGAATGGATGTGATGTGGTTTTTCACGGTCTGGTCGGAGATCCCAAGGTTGTAGGCGATCTCCTTGTTGCTCTTACCCTGAGCAACACAATCAAGGATCTCGATTTCCCGGGGAGTAAGGGGAGAAAAGACGCCGTCGTCAGACTGGTCGATAACTGAGAGCTCCCGAAACTGATTGAGCACGCGTGACGCGACACGTGGTCGTGAAAGCACACTGTCGTTGATCAGGTAGTCGCCTGCAGCGACCCGAAGAACAAGTTGCTCGAGCTCTTCGGGCTGAATCTGCTTTGCCGCATAGGCTGCTGCTCCGGCTCTGATCGACTGGAACAATTGCTCGTCGTCAGCAGATTCACTGAGAACGATGATGCCCATTTGGGGATAGCGTCGTTTGAGCTGACGGGCGAGTTCGACGCCGGAGTCAGGCCCAAGGTCGGCATCAACAACCGCGACGTCGGCGAGAGCGCCGTCCGCCACTGCAAGCCCGTCCAGCAGACTGGCCGCTTCACCTACCACGAGCAGTCTGGCCGACTCAGCAAAGCCCACTGACATTCCCTTTCGGAAGAGTGGATGATCGTCGATGAGAATGACTCGTACCAACACGGTAGAAACTCTCTAGCAGCATCAGCGCAACTGTACGTACAAAGTATACGGACATTGCTGCAGTGGTGCAAGCAACCCGTCAGTCGTAGCGACCGCGAAGGTCGTGCCATTTCACGGTGAAGACATCGCGAACGTTGTTGATTGTGTCTCGAAACGGGTTCACCTTACTATTCTCGCCAAATGTCCATGTCACTGGAATGATGGCGATCCTCAGCCCTTGCCTCCGGGCAACGACGAGGAGCTCAACGTCGAAGGCTGTCACTTTCGGTTCTCTGGACTGCGGTGCATCTGTTGCCGAGTAGAGCCGCAGATTAGGAAGGATCGTTTGCGCGGCTTCCCGGCTGAACAACTTGAATCCACACTGGGAATCCTGAACCCCCGGCAGAACCAGCGCTCGCACCATCAGATTGAATGCCCGACCCATGATGTGCCGAAAAAGGGGCTCGCCAACACGTTTCGCCCCGGCGCCCTCTCTGGATCCGATAGCAAGGTCGTAGCCATCCTCGATCGCCGTTCTGAACACACTGAGTGTCTGGATCGGAGTCGCCAGGTCAGCATCGCTGAACGCGATCAGGTCACCGCGGGCAGCTTCGATGCCGTGCCTTACGGCAACTGCCTTGCCTCCATGAGGAAGATCGAGAACCCGGATCGAGTTGTGCTGTTGCGCTACAAGCTCTGAAATCTCCCGAGTCTCGTCGGTGCTGCCATCGTTGACGACGATGATCTCGAAATCGAAGTCCTGATCGGCCAAATAGGTATGAACTGTTGCGAGCGTGGACGCGATGCGTGTCGCTTCGTTGTATGCCGGAATGATGACGGATTGACTCGGCTTTAACGGGTTGCGATTGTGACTCTGTTCCGTCAAGTTTGGCCGCCCGCGTGAGAAGAACATGTAGTGTTGATTGCCGTCGCTGCAACGCGGAATCGTAGCATATGGTGACCGCCACGGCGGCATTGGATTGGAATGTTGCACTATCTGGAGTTGGTCGATGATCGAAGTGTACGTGCGTTCGACATGTAGTTCCTGCAAAAAGGCTGAGGCTGACGTTCGGAACTCGGCCCAGGAATTTGCTGTCAGGGATTTTTTCAAGGAGCCGCTTAGCGCCAGTGAGATCGGTGACTTGCTCAAACGCATTGGCATCAGCCCAGCTGACGCCGTCGCAACGCGAAGCGTGCCCTACAAGACGCTCGATCTGGCCAGCAAGGCACTGTCCGATGAAGCCATGCTCGAGTTGATGGCTGAGCATCCAGCGTTGTTGAGGCGGCCAATCGTCGTTCGCGGCAATGCAGGACTGATTGGGTACAATCAGAAAACGCTGGCGGAGTTCCTCAGCGCCTGATTGTCGCGAAGCGAGGAAACCGGTTGTGCTGAAGCTCGGATCGCATCTCTCGGTTGCTGGAGGAGTTGACAGGGCCATTGATCGAGCAACGCCTCTCGAGCTGAGTTCGCTGCAGATCTTTACCAAGAACGCCAACCAGTGGGCGGCCAAGCCACTCGACCCCGCAGTCGTGGAGCGATATCGGGAAAAGCTGGAGCAATCGGAGCTCCATATCGTTGTTGCCCACGACTCGTACCTGATCAACATTGCGTCTCCCGACGATGAGATGTGGGAGAAATCTATCCAGGCACTGAAAGTGGAGCTCGATCGATGCGACCTTCTCGGGATCCCGTACCTTGTCTCTCATCCAGGGGCGCATATGCAAAGCGGGGTCGATGCGGGTGTGGCCAGGGTCGCAGCGGCGGTGAATCGTATCCATGCTGAGATGCCGGATTGCAAATGTTCGATCGCGATCGAAACGACAGCCGGGCAGGGCACGACACTGGGACGAACATTCGAGGAAATCGCCCAGATGATCGACGGCATTGAGGACAAGAGCCGAGTCGTGGTCTGCATAGATACCTGTCACATCTTCGTGGCTGGCTATGACATTCTCAGCGAGAGCGCCTACAACGAGACGATTGAGAGGTTCGAGAACATCGTGGGACTCGAATACTTGAAGGTGCTACACCTGAACGACTCGGTGAAGGGGCTCGGCAGTCATCGGGACCGGCACGCTCACATCGGCCAGGGGGAACTTGGCGCGGCCCCATTTGGTTTTTTTCTGAACGACAATCGGCTCGATGGCCTTCCTGGCATCCTTGAAACGCCAAAAGACGACGATTTTGAGGACGATCATCGAAACCTGACCTTGCTAAGATCGATGGTGAACTGAGACCGACTTGGCCGCATAGGCCTATCGGACCTGCTGACTCGCCAGCCGATTGATCACCATCAGGCGCAATTCGGTCATATCTTCGATGGCGTATTTGAGCCCTTCACGGCTGAGTCCCGAGTCCTTCACTCCACCGTACGGCATATGGTCGATGCGATAGGTTGGAATGTCGTTGATGATGACACCGCCGGCCTCAATCGATTCGTAAGCGTAGAGCGCATGCTCGAGCGAGTTTGTGAAAACGCCGGCCTGCAATCCGTACACTGAGTCGTTCACGGAGTCGACTGCTTCTGCAAAAGACGGCACTGGAAACAACGTCACCAGCGGAGCGAAGGCTTCGCGAGAGCATACGAATGACTCCGGGGGAGCGTTTTCGATGATCGTCGGCTCCATGAAGCGCCCGTCAGCTTTTCCGCCGGCAATGATTCGGGCCCCCGCCTTGACCGCGTCGTCGATCCAGGACTCGCTGCGAGCCGCAGCTTTGTCATCGATCATCGGGCCCAGGTCCGTTTCGCGGTTCATAGGATCTCCGACCACAATTTTCGCCGCCTCGTCCGCCAGCCTGGCCTTGAACGCGTCATACACCGATTCGACGACGTAGACTCGCTGAACGGAAATGCAGACCTGTCCCGCATAGGCGAATGCGCCGATCCGCACCCGCTCGGCAGCAAAGTCGAGATCAGCGTCGTTGTCAACGACAACACCAGCATTTCCTCCCAGCTCCAGAACCACTTTCTTCTTGCCAGCGCGTCGTTTCATGTCCCAGCCGATTTCCGGTGATCCCGTGAAGGACAGAAGCTTGAATCGGTCGTCGTCGACCATGCTGTCGCCAACCTGTCGATTCATTGGCAGAACACTTACAGCGCCCTCAGGCACTCCCACCTCATCGAGGAGACGAGCAATGAGCAGCATCGTAAGCGGATCCCTGGAAGGTGGCTTGAGCACAATGGGGTTGCCAGAGGCGAGTGCTGGTGCGAGCTTGTGCAGTGCCAGGTTGAGCGGGAAGTTGAACGGCGATATTCCGGCGATCGGTCCGATCGGGAATCGTCGCGTGATGCCAAACCGGCCTTTTGAAGAAGCAAGCAAATCGAGCGACATCACGTCGCCGCCTATCCTTTTGGCTTCTTCGGCGGCGGTTACGACGGTGAAGATGCCGCGATCGGCTTCGACTTCGGCATCCCGGATGGGCTTTCCGGCTTCGCTCACGATTGTTTGAGCTATCTCGTCCCGATGCTCTCGCATCTTCGTTGCCAGTCTGTTCAGGATGTCAACTCGATCGTAGGTTGGCAGGGTGCGCATCTCTGGAAAGACACGCTCGGCTGCGATGATTGCTTCATCCAGCTGGCCTGCGGTGGCCTGGAAAGTTGTCGAGATAACTTCGCCAGAAAATGGGTTCCGAACTGGCAGTGGATCGTCAGATGTGACCCACTTTCCGGCCAGATAGATTGGCGTGTGATCGCTCATTGAACATCCTTTCGCGGGATTGGCAGCTGACCGACATTGAACCCGGATCGAATCAAGGGCACCGAATGGGCGCCCTTGAAACATGGATCATCAAGCTGCGGAAAGCGGCACTGTTATCGTGACGCGTCACCTGACATCGAACCATCGTCCCACCAGACTTCAACCTGGGAGCCAATCTGGGCGAGCTCTGTTTTGGTATAGACCAGACCATCGCGATCGAGAACCGACAGCTCATACTCGGAGCTCATGGTGATTGCGTCGACCGGGCAGACCTGGGCACACAACCCACAGAACATGCACCGTCCGGATCGCAAGATGAACTCGCCAAGCTCCCGGTCTCCCTCTTCCGATGGGACAACGTGCATTTCTAGGCAGGAGGTTGGGCAAATCCTGGCGCAAAGTCCGCAAGCAACGCAGAGCGCCTCTCCGGTGTCCGGATCAGCTCGAAGTGAAGGCAGGCCGCGGAATCGCGGAGCCATGTCACGTTTCTCTTCTGGATACTCGATCGTTATCTTGGGCATGAACGCTCGTCGAAGCGTTACGCCAAAGCCTTTAACCTCATCGAACATAGTTCACTGTCCCAATCTATCTGGTCGTTACCCTAATCGGCCGCCATATTCACAATCGTCGGCGAAATCGAGGCGAGTCCTTCAGGTCCGGGTACGAGAATCGGCGAACCGGCATCTGCGAACGACGCGACCGGCACGTTGAGCCCCTGTCGTTCGAGTCGCGCATAGGTGATGCCGGCATACTCCGGCACCAGGGCTCCGATGTCCGACATCGCTGAGGCCGCACTATCGAACTGCAGCGAGGAGCCCATTGCTTCTGCCACTGCCTGCAAATACTGAACTGGCGACTGGGCCTCTCCGACTGGCGGGACACTCGCTCTGACTCGCTGCACGGTTCGATCCATGTTGGTTAGCGTGCCATCGATTTCGAGCGAAAGGGCTCGAGGCAGCACGACATCGGCTTTTCTGGTTAAAGGGGTATCGTACGCATCAGCGACAACAAGGAACTCAAGTGAATCGAGGGCTTCGAGCAGGTCGCTATCCAGAGCGCCCGAATGCGGACCAGTATTCCCCTCGATATACATCGCCTTGATGTCGCCCCGCCGGATAGCCGAAGCGAGATCAGCGCCGGACGTTCCTGCCGTCATGGAAAGCCCGGTTGCTTCGCCCGAACCCCCTGACCACACCTTGTCGAGGACCGAAAGCGCAGTGAAGTCATCCAGACCTCGTCCACCTGGCAAGTGGTCAGGCGTCGCGCCCATGTCAGTGACGCCCTGGTAGTTGGCCGGGCCCCGAGGCGACGCAATTCCGCCGCCTGGTCGACCGAGATTGCCAGTAATCATCGCGAGATGATTGCAGGCGAGGGCCACTTCGGCGGGGTCGTCCGACGGACTGCCGTTGAGGCCAGCAGGCGCAAAGTGGGCAGCGGTATGGTAGAGCGTTGAGGGCGGGAATGCGCCTTCGACCTGGTCATCTATTCCGACGCCGCCAGAGGCGTACAGCTCAGCTGCCGCTCGGATATCGGAGGCTTGAACGCC
>JBGTJM010000293.1:0-2299 GCA_041745115.1 Thermomicrobiales bacterium | reverse complement strand
ACTGCGAGCAAGCAGACGAAACGGCAGCCCTCGCCGCGCTCAACTTCTCAGTCCACACCATCAACAGCATTCTTCACGAACCGGAATTCACCAGCACCGCCACCGTCCCCGATCCGGAATCAGTCCCTCCCGCCACACCATTGGAGGTGATCCGATTCATCAACGAGGCCAGAAAGCGCGGCATTCCTGTTCGCCAATCCGCTCAAGTGCCCACGCTTGTCGAATTCGGCAACGGCTGTTTCCAGCACCGGTACTGGGGATTGACGACTTCGAAAACGTCGAGAATTGGGTGCCGCATCGCAGGGGACAAAGCGCTCACCAATCAGCTTTTGCGCCAACGAGGCTTGCCTGTTCCGGCAAACATCCTCGTGCAGACCATCGACGAGGCGGTACGTGCCGCCGATACGATCGGCTACCCGGTCGTCCTCAAGCCAGTAGCCTCAAACCTCGCTCGAGGCGTGCTCATCGATCTTCGCAACGAATCCGAGCTCCGGCAACGATTCGCCGGATCTCAGAAGATGTCACGCGGTGGCGGGGTGGTCGTTGAAAAACACCTGGAGGGCCCCTGCTATCGAATTCTGGTTATCGACAACAAGGTCGCTGCCGTTCGCGAAAGCATCGCAACGCACGTCATCGGCGACGGCGTCCGCTCGATTCAGGAGCTCATCGACGTTGCCAACACTGAGCCTCGCCGTAACACCGGACGGCCCAGCCTCGTCATGAAGCAGATTCCCATCGACGAAGAGACCGAGTATCTCCTCGCCAGAGAGGGCCTCACCCTCTCTGACGTACCCGCCAGAGAACAGGTTGTCTGGCTGAAGCGCATTCCTACCCTCGGTTCCGGTGGATTCTCGTACGACCGAACCGCAGACATTCATCCCGACAACGCCGAAATCGCCCGCCAGGCAGCCATGGCTGTCGGTCTCGACTTCGCCGGCCTCGATGTCGTTGCCCCCGATATCTCGCGCTCGATCTGGGAAACCGGCGGCGGTATTGCCGAGGTCAACTCAGGCCCCGGCTACTCGCTGCACAGCCGGCCAGTTGAAGGCGGCAGCATGAACGTCGAGGGCATCGTCCTCGACATGCTCTATCCCCCTGGTCAACCAGTCCGAGTTCCGGTCATCGCCCTCGCCGGTTCCTCCGACCCAACACCGACCGCCTACCTCATTGCCCATCTTCTCTCGGCCGCCGGTCACACCGTCGGTCTCTCCACCGCCGATGGCATCGTCATCGGCGGCATGCGCTTCAACTCCCAGCGTCCTCAATCCACTCACCCGGCCCAGATCGTCCTCAACAATCCCACCATCGACGTCGCCGTTCTCGCCTTCACTCCCAACGATCTCGACCATCCCGGGCTCCCGTTCGATCGCATCGACACCGCCGTCATCACCTGTGCGTTCGCCCTCACCCCTCAGCCAGGTCTCCACAACCTCGACACCATCCTCTCCCGCATGGTCTCCTCCGACGGCGTCACCATCCTCCACGCCGACGATGCGATCTACAGCGATCTTCCATCTGAAACAGTCGGCGGTGTGATGCTTGTCAGCGAAAATCCAGCCCACATCGCCATTCAGCGTCACATGGATTCGGGCGGTAAAGCCATCATCATGGCGCGAGAAAGCGACGAGGACGGCATCATGCTCATCTCACCAACAGGCCAGTTGCAAATCCTCGACTCCAGGGAACTGCTCGCTCTGAGCCACTCTATCCCTCATGTGGAATTCCCTGTCATGCTGTGCGCAATGGCGGCAGCGATCGCCTCGGGCGTTTCCGTCTCATCGATCCGGGACGCTCTCCTTTCCGTCCAGCGAACCACATCGTCATCCTGAACAACACAAAGATCCTGTCCCGATCAGCACGCTTGAACTTCCACCGCTAAGGACCTCTGCCAGCTCAGTCGCCCTCGATCCCCGAACACTGCACGATCGAAGCAACCGTGTCGGTATGGTAGACAATCGCATTCGATCCATCACTCAGCACGATCCGATAGCCGGGTGTGATCACCGCGATGTACGCTTCGCCCTCCCGCGGACACCCCAGTCCACCATCCGGCCAGTCGACCGACTTGATACTCACTAGCTCTAGTTCGTCTGGCTCGACACCCAGAGACTCGGCCGCATCCTCGATCACACTGTCGACCAGCGACTGCGCGCCTTCGGGCACGGTCGTTGTGCCAACCGGAGGGTCAGCCGCTCGCCGGATTTCATCGACCAGCCACCGCCCGTCGACCAGTTCGAACCACACGATCGAGCCAAAACCGGGTTCACCAAGCTTGAACACATGTGCAGCGACACGCGAA